>JAGXRQ010000066.1 GCA_018335675.1 Bacteroidota bacterium
TCCGCTATCTCTTGTTGTTTGTATCCACTACTTCTCATTTCAGAAATTGTGTACCTTTGTTCTCTGGTTAAATGTTTCATTTTGCAACTTTTTTTTGACGAGGAAAGCCAATTTAAACTTTATCCATCAGGACAAGGGGAAAGATAATTTCTTTCTCCTTTGTCTTGAAAAATATTATTTACTTTATATCCTCGTAAAAAGTTGCATTAATTACTTGAATTTAGTCCAATATAAATCTGCGTATTAATGGATAAGGAAATACTTCTTAAGTTTGAAGATCTAAGTATTGGATTTGAAACAGATAATGGTTTTTCGCTTGCTGTTGAAAATGTTTCTTTTACTCTGCAGAGGGGGCAGATAATGGGCATTGTTGGGGAATCAGGCAGTGGAAAGACTGTTAGTTCGCTTTCAATTATGAGGTTGTTATCTTCCAAAACAAGCAGAATTATTTCCGGAAAAATTTGGTTTAATGTATCCGGGCAAAATCCCGTAAACCTTCTGGAACAATCCGAGCAATATATGCAGGCAATAAGAGGTAAGAATATTGCCATGATTTTTCAGGAACCTATGACGTCTTTAAATCCGGTTGTTAGATGCGGCAAACAGGTTGCAGAGTCTCTTTTATGGCATAAAATAGTGGGTAAGGCAGATGCCAAGAAGAAGGTTTTAAGCTTGTTTGAAGAAGTAAAATTACCTGATCCGGAGCGTGTGTATAGAAGCTACCCGCATGAATTGTCCGGTGGGCAAAGGCAAAGAGTAATGATAGCTATGGCTATTGCATGTAGTCCGGAGTTGCTAATTGCTGATGAGCCTACTACTGCTCTGGATGTTACAGTCCAGAAAAGTATTTTGCAGTTAATAAAAGAACTTCAAAGCAAATATAATATGAGTATTTTGTTTATTACTCATGACCTTGGAGTTGTAGCAGAAATTGCAGATGTTGTGACAGTGATGTATAAAGGTAAAATTGTTGAAAGTGGAAAATTGCCGGGTATTTTTAAAGAACCAAAACATCCTTATACAAAAGGTTTGATAAGTTGTAGGCCAGCTTTAAATAGCAGACCTGCTAAACTTGCCGTTGTTAAAGATTTTCTTATTGACGAGTCGGACAAAGAAAGCGCTGAAAATATTGGGGAATTTATAAATTCTGAAAAACCTAGCATTGACAGGAGTGAGGCACATAAAAGATTATATTCACAGCCTCCGATATTGACGGTAGATGGACTTAAAACCAGCTTTGTAATAAAGAGAAGTTTCTTCGGAAAACCATTAAAGCTTTTTAATGCAGTCGAAGATATAAGTTTTTCTGTTTATAAAGGAGAAACTCTTGGTTTAGTAGGGGAGTCGGGCTGTGGAAAAACAACATTAGGCAGAACAATAATTCGTTTAATTGATCCAAATCAGGGAAAAATTATTTATAAAGGCAATGATTTATCAAAATTAAGCAGCAGACAGCTAAGGAAATTAAGGCCAAAAATTCAAATAATTTTTCAAGACCCATATTCTTCACTGACGCCCGGAATGCAAATAGGTAAGGCTATTATTGAGCCTATGAAAATTCACGGATTGTATTCTAATGACAAAGAAAGAATAAAAATTGCAAAAGAGCTTTTAGAAAAAGTAGGACTCTCTGAAGTGCATTTTAATCGATATCCTCACGAGTTTAGTGGTGGGCAGCGTCAGAGAATATGCATAGCTAGGGCATTAGCTTTAAATCCCGATTTTATTGTTTGTGATGAATCTGTTTCATCTCTTGATGTTTCTGTTCAGGCTCAGGTACTTAATCTATTAAACCAATTAAAGGCAGATTTTGGCCTTACATATATTTTTATTTCTCATGATCTTTCTGTTGTAAAATATATGTCAGACAGGATTTTGGTTATGAAAAACGGCAAGATGGTTGAACTTGCCGAAGCCGATGAATTATATAAAAACCCCGGAAGCGAATACACCCGGGGTTTGATAAACGCAATTCCTCAAATTATTTCTTCATAATTTCCTCTATTTCTTCAACTGTTTTTGGGATAGGCTTGCCAAGAACTCTGCATCCGTTTTCAGTTACAAGAATATCATCCTCAATTCTAACTCCTCCAAAGCCAATAAACTTTCTTACTTTATCATAATTAATATGCTCTTTATGAAGACCTTCCTTTTCCCATTTGTCTATTAGTGCCGGAATGAAATAAATGCCAGGCTCAACTGTAAGTACATATCCAGCCTTAAGTTTTCTTCCAAGTCTTAAAAATGCTGTTCCAAACTGATCTGCACGCTTTACTTCATCATCATACCCTACAAAGTTTTCGCCAAGATCTTCCATGTCGTGAACATCCAAGCCCATCATATGCCCAAGTCCGTGAGGCATAAACAGGGCATGAGCACCTTTTTCAACTGCAGCTTTTATGTCTCCCTTCATAAGCTCAAGATCTCTCAAACCACTTGCAATTTCCTCCATTGCAAGCAGATGAATGCTCTTAAATGAAATGCCTGGTTTAATTGCATCAATAGCCCTTAACTGAGATCTTAAAACAATGTTATAAATATCTTTTTGTTTTGAAGTGAATTTTCCTGAAACAGGAAATGTTCTTGTGTGGTCTGAGGCATAGTGCAATTCAGATTCTGTTCCGGTGTCAACCAGCAACATTTGGCCATCTTGCAGAATATTGCCATGATAATGATTGTGTAAAGTTTCACCATTAACAGTCAATATAATTGGGAAGCTCAACATTCCACCTTTTGCAAGAGCGATACCTTCAACTGCTCCTGAGATTTCTCTTTCATATATGCCCGGTTTTGCCATTTTCATTGCAGTTGTATGCATCTCATAGGCAGTTTCCATTACCTTTTCCAATTCTGCTATCTCTTCCGGCCCTTTAACAGAGCGAAGTTCTACTACGCCTCTAATTAAATCGGTTGAAACGTTTTTTGGCAGCTCATCAACCCTTATGTCTAAAAGTTTTTCTAGCATAAGCTTATTTTCTGCTCTGTATTGTGGCAAGAAATGCACAGTTCTTTTTTCGGATATTGCCTTCTTGATAAAATCATAGGCTTGATTATAAGGTGCAGTGTTTTTAACGCCTGCTTTTTCTGATCTTTCACTTATTGAAGGTTGAGGGCCCATCCATATAATTCCATCAAGAGAAACATCATCTCCAAAAATGTAATCTTTATCATTGTCGATATCCATTATTCCTATCAACTTTTGCTGATCTAGGCCGAAGAAATATAAAAAATTGCTATCCTGCCTGAAATGATATGTGTTGGCAGGGTAATTCATTGGAACATCAACGTTTCCTGGAATCAGAATAATGCCTTTTTTTACACTTTCTTTAAGAGTTTTGCGCCTGCTTTGATAAATAGTTTTGTTAAACATAGCTTTATATTTTAGTTTATGAATAATTGTTTTCTTTCCTTATTTAAAAACGTTACAAATTAAACGCTTGATGTAAAAGATGTCAGATATATAACATATATTTGTTATAATAGTTCTTGCAAATTGATTTTTAGTTCTTTAAAAAGTCTAATATAATTGTTTTTTATTAAATGCCTTTTTGTAAAACAAATGCAAATAAACAAAAATTGATTAACATAAAATAAAAAACCAACCTAAATGAAAGAGAAAAATTTAACCAATAAGAAACTTGTTGTTTCTTCGCTTAGCAGAAAGTATATAATGGCTGCTGCAGGTTTGTTTTTGATGCTGTTTCTTGTTATGCATCTTGCCACCAACTTACTCTTGATAATTGGAGATGAAGGTAAAACATTTGACAAGGCAGTTGATTTTTTAACAAAAAATCCAATAATAAAAATTATGGAATATGTCCTTTTTGCAGGGTTCATAATACATATCATTATTGGGTTAATGCTTGAATTGTATAATTACAAAGCACGTCCGGTGAAATATAAAGCTCCGATGCGTTCAGAAGTAAGCCCGTTTTCTAAGTACATGATTCATAGCGGTATTATTATTTTCATTTTTCTAGTTCTGCATTTGTTTCATTTCTTTTTTATTAAACTGGGATATGTTGATTTACCTGAAACAGCAGAGCATGGTAAAGATTTTTTCAACATGGCTATAGTTACATTTGGTAATCCACTTTATTCAGGAATATATCTAATCTCATTTTTGTTTCTTGGGTTTCATTTAAAACATGCTTTTCAATCAGCGTTTCAAACGTATGGATTATACCACAACAGATATAATAAATTCATAAAAATTATAGCTACAATATACGCATTGGCTATTGCGATAGGATTTTCTATAATTCCGGTTTATTTTTTATTTTTTTATAATGCTTAGGAATGCATTCTAGTAAACCAGGCAAAACAACTGAAAATTTTTAAGATATGATTAAATTAGACTCAAAAATTCCGCCCGGCCCATTGGCAAATAAGTGGAGCGATTATAAAAGCTCTTTGAGGCTTGTTAATCCAGCAAATAAAAAGAAGCTCGAGATTATTGTTGTTGGAACCGGATTAGCAGGAGCTTCTGCCGCTAGTTCATTAGGTGAATTAGGTTATAATGTGAAAGTGTTTTGCTTCCAAGATTCACCGCGAAGGGCACATTCTGTTGCTGCACAAGGAGGTATAAATGCTGCTAAAAACTACAAAAATGACGGAGATAGCATTTATCGCTTGTTTGTTGATATGGTTAAAGGTGGTGATTATCGAGCAAGAGAAGCAAATGTTTATAGGGCTGCTGAAGTAAGTAATTCTGTAATAGATCATTACACAGCCATTGGAGTTCCTTTTGCAAGAGATTATGGTGGACTGCTTGATACCAGATCTTTTGGCGGTGTGCAGGTGTCTCGCACTTTCTATGCAAAAGGTCAAACCGGTCAGCAATGTCTACTTGGCTCATATTCAGCATTATGCAGGCAAATTTCTAAAGGCACAGTAAAAATGTTTCCTCGTCGTGATATGCTTGATGTTGTTGTTGTTGATGGCAAAGCACGAGGAATTATTACCAGAAATTTAATAACAGGAGAAATTGAAAGACATTCTGCTCATGCTGTAGTTTTAGCAACAGGTGGATATGGTACTGTATTTTATTTGTCAACTTTAGCTCTTGGAAGTAATGCATCTGCCGCTTGGAGTGCATACAAACAAGGTGCTTTATTTGCCAACCCAAGCTTTATTCAAATACATCCTACAAGTATTCCTGTTCTTAATGATTATCAAAGTAAATTGACTTTGATGTCTGAATCATTGAGAAACGATGGACGTGTTTGGGTTTCTAAAGTCGAAAAGGATAAACGTCACCCTAACGATATTTCTGAAGAAGAAAGGGATTATTATCTTGAAAGAAGATATCCTGCATTCGGAAATCTTGTTCCTAGAGATGTTGCATCCAGGGCAGCTAAAGAAAGATGCGACGCAGGTTTTGGGGCTGGCGATACAGGCTTATCTGTTTATTTAGATTTTTCTCAGGCTATTGCAAAGCAAGGTCAAAAAGCTATAGAAAATAAGTATGGTAATTTGTTTGAAATGTATGAAAAAATTACCGGAGTAAATCCTTATAAAGAACCTATGAGGATTTATCCTGCAGGTCACTATACGATGGGTGGGCTATGGGTTGATTACAATTTGATGACTACAATTCCGGGATTGTTTGCTATTGGAGAAGCAAATTTCTCTGACCATGGAGCAAACAGACTTGGAGCAAGCTCTTTAATGCAATGCGCCGGCGATGGCTTCTTTATTATTCCATATACTATCACTGATTATTTGTCGGATGAAATAAAAACCCCTAAGATTCCAACTGATAAGGATGAATTTGCAGTAGCTGAAAAAAGGGTAAGGGAAAGAATTGAGAAAATTTTGAATGTTAACGGAGCAAAAACTGCTTCTTCATTCCATAAAAGATTAGGAAAAATTCTTTGGGATTACTGCGGTATGATTAGAAATGCAGAAGGTTTGAAGAAAGGATTGGAGTTGGTTGATGAACTAGAGGCTGAATTTTGGAAGAGTGTGAAAGTTACAGGTACTAAGGATGGATTAAATCAAGAATTAGAGAAAGCTCTGAGAGTTGCTGATTTCTTTGAGATAGGCAAGCTTATGTGTATCGACGCTTTGAATCGTGATGAATCTTGTGGTGCTCATTTTAGAGAAGAATACCAAACTCCTCAGGGCGAAGCAATGAGGAATGACGAAAAATTTGCTTTTGTTGCTGCTTGGGAATATAAAGGGTCAAATTCACCTGAGCTTCACAAAGAAGAACTTAAGTATGAGTTTGTTCAGCTTAAGGCAAGAGATTATAAATAAGAATTTTTAAAAGCTTTAAAGATAAAATCATGGATATAAAACTGAAAATATGGCGTCAGAAGGATGCTGCTGATAAGGGAAAGTTTGAAACTTATGATTTAAAGGAAGTTTCTCCGGAAATGTCCTTTCTAGAAATGATGGACTATCTTAACAGTAAGTTAATTAGCGAAGGTAAAGAACCTGTTGCTTTCGATCATGATTGTAGAGAAGGTATTTGCGGTAGCTGTGGTATTTATATAAACGGAAGACCTCACGGACCGGAGAGAGGAACCACCACTTGCGAATTGAGAATGCGATTCTTTAAAAACAATGAAACAATTGTTGTGGAACCATGGAGATCTAGGGCATTCCCTGTTATTAAAGATTTGATTGTTGACCGTACTTCTCTCGACGAAATTATCAAGGCTGGCGGTTTTATATCAGTAGATACCGGCTCTGCTAAGGATGCAAATTGCATCCCCATTCCTAAAAATAATAGCGATAAAGCTTTCGATGCAGCCGTTTGTGTGGGTTGTGGTGCATGCGTCGCAGCTTGCAAAAACTCCTCCGCAATGCTTTTTGTTGCCGCAAAAGTAGCGCAAATGGGATTATTGCCACAAGGTAAAGTTGAAGCATCTATAAGAGTTCAGAAAATGGTTGAAAAAATGGATGAACTTGGGTTTGGCTTCTGTTCAAACATACTCGCTTGTGAATACGATTGCCCAAAACATGTTTCTTCTGAGTTTATTGCCAAAATGAACAGAGACTTTTTCTCTTCAAAAGTTTGTAAACAGAAGGTCATTTAGTCAATATTTGAATTAATATTAAGTGTTTTTCAAAGGAGAAATATTTCAAATTTCAGCATGCCACTTTCACTATAAAGAAAGATAAAAAGCAAGTTTGGTGTTATTAGATTTAATTATTGATAGACCTTTTAGGTCATTAAAAAATTCATATACTTACATTTTAATGGCTTTAAGCATTTGAAAAACAGCGCAGTATAGCCAAGTTGCGCTTAAAATGAAATAATTAAAAAAAACAACATTTTTTTAGAAATATTTGAGATAATTCTTACATTTGTCTTTCCTATTTAATAGGAATTCAAGAAATGTGTTAAATAATTTATGTTGTTATGGGAAACCTTAAGTTATCTCCAAAGAAGCTTGAAGAAGCTGCCAGTAAATTGCGTGCAATTGCACATCCAATGAGGATTGCAATAATCGGCTTGTTAGAGAAACAAGAAAAAATGAATGTTACTGAAATTTATGAACAGCTAAAAATTGAACAGGCAAGTGCTTCGCATCATCTTAATATTCTTAAAACTAAAGGCGTATTGGAATCAAAAAGAAGTGGTAAAAATACATTTTACTATCTAAAGCATGATTCAATTAGCCAAATAGTTGATTGCTTAAGCAGATGCCAATAATAAATAAGCCGATATTCAAATCGGCTTTTTTATTAAAATAATATTCCGTGTTGTTTATTTTTATTTAAATTTGTATCGATTTATTCAATACTTGTTACTTGAAAAAAATTGGAATAATTGTTGATAATTTCTCTTACAACTAACCTAAGTTTTTCTTAAAATTTTAATGTTATGAAAAATAATGTTTTAAATGGATTAGGTCTTATTATAATTGGCTTAATCTTTTTTGCAGGTAATCTTAATCTTCATGCTCAGAAAGTACAGGGCCCTTCTCTTGAATTCGTTAAGGAGAAAGAAGACCTTGGAACAGTTAAAGTAAGTGAGCTTGATACCTTTAATAAAGATATTGAGTTTGTTAATAAAGGTGATCAGCCTTTAATTCTTTCACAAGTTAGGGGGTGCTGCGGTACTCGTATTGTTGATTGGACAAAAGAACCAATTAATCCGGGTGAAAAAGGAGTTATAAAAATTCAATTTAGACTTAATCCTCGTCCACATACTGTTAGCAGAGTAGTCACAGTTGTGTCAAACGATGCTGCCGGACAGAAAGTATTTAGAATAGTAGGTGAAGTTATTGATGATGTTGTTGACGTTAATGTTCAATAATCCATAGCAATTAACTTTTCTTGGTATTAAAAGCCATGTAGTTTTGATTTATAAAACTACATGGCTTTTTTTTAATTGTGTTTTTATAACATTTTCAAAAATTCAAAAATCTTATTTTTGTGTATAAATTAAAAATTGAAGGCTATGATAAAGGCACTAATATTAATCGCTAGGATAATTTTTGGATTGGTTTTTATTTTCTCCGGGTTTGTAAAGGCAATAGATCCGCTTGGAACTGCTTATAAACTTCAGGATTATTTTATGGCATTTGAGATGGAATGGCTTATGAACACTGCTCTGCCTATTTCAATAATTATGAATGCAATGGAATTTATAATTGGGTTAGCCGTTTTGTTGGGTTTGAAAATGAAATATTCTGCATGGGGTGGATTATTATTTATGTTGTTTTTCACTTCTTTAACTTTATATATTGCTATCGCTAATCCTGTTCCTGATTGTGGATGCTTTGGAGATGCCATTGTAATAAGTAATTGGAGTACTTTTTATAAAAACATTGTTTTCCTAGCGGCTGCAGTCTTTCTATTTTATAAAAGAAAAGAAATTAAACCACTGTTGGGAGAGAAGCGCGACTGGGTATTAGTATCTTTTATAGGATTATTTATTTTCGGACTCTCAGTTTATTGTCTTAGAAATTTACCGATTATTGATTTCAGGCCATGGAAAGTTGGAAACAATATTCCCGAGTTGATGAAAGAGAAAAAACCAGCAGAAATTCACATAAATTTTCTTTACAAAAATTCTGAGACCGGGGAAGAAAAAGAATTGTCGCAGCAGCAAATTATGAATGAAGGCACACCTCAAGCACCACTGTGGACTTTTGTTGGCAGAAAAGAAAAGATTATAGATCCTGGAATGCCCGCAATAATAGATAACTTTCAAATTCTAGATGAATTTGGAGATGATTATGCCGAATACTATTTGGAAATTGAGGGCTATGTTTTTTTCGTAATTGCTTACGATCTCAATAAAACAAATAAAAGGGCAATTGTTAATAAAATTAACAACATCGCCTTAAGTCTACAAGAGAATAATATTCCTATTATTTTGCTTACAGGTAGTACGTTTCAGCAAATTGAAGACTTTAAAAAAGAATACGATATAACATACCCAATTTATCAGTCAGATGAAATTTCTTTAAAAACAATAATCAGGTCAAATCCCGGATTATTGCTGATGCAAGGCGGAGTTGTAATAAAAAAATGGGCTTATAGAAATATAGAGAATTTTGATAAAATAAGTAGGAAGTATTTGGCTGAGTAGCAACGCGCGATATTTTGCTGATTTTTAACAAGATAAGCTAATTGAAATTCCAAAAAATACGTATAAAAAATCAGTATTTATACTGTAGTTTAAACATGCATCTGAATATAATTTTGTATCGGTTAATAAACAAACAGTTTTTTAAGCTCATAATTAAAGTAATAATTTGACATATTGAATCTCTGTTTGAAAATGGGTTAATAATAGTTTTTTTTCATGTTTTCATGGTTTTAGTTGGTAATTTGGTTAATGTTGTTTTTGTTTTGGTAGGGTAAAAGAAAAAGGTGGGATGGTCGACCCACCTTTTTCTTTTTAATGAAAACACAAATCGAATCTTCTTATATCCTTTAGCTTATTTTTTTAAAAAAGTTAAAGGATTTTTATTATATTTACACTCTAAACTGCAATGGATTGGAAAACATTGCAGAACAATGGATAAAAAGGACATTGTCATGAAAAAGTTATTACTTTTCTGTGGTATTATTATACTTACATTAATTAATTCAAATTACGGAATTGGTCAGATTTACGAGCCTGAAGGTTTGAATATGCCGGGTATTGATACTTGGACAAATCCACCTACAAATTTAGCTTTCGCTAGTTCTACACAAGTTTCAGGTGGGCGAATTGTGAAAATTACAACAGGGACGACTCGTTGGCAAACAATTTTTTCTGTTGCAGCAAGTGGAGGAGATGTTACAGGTGGAAGCAAAACATGGCTTTTTACAAGTGGCCCTTCTGGTAGTCCATGGAATAATAAATGGGCAGGGGTTAGTGTTAGTATGAATACTATACAGACTTATTCACATAATACAGGGGCTGACAATACTGTTTCTTTAACAAACGGTCGTTGGTACACCGTAAACTGGAGGGATAATGGATATGCTAGCACTTCTGCTATCTTTATGGAGACTTCTGCTAATCCTGTAACATTAAGTTCTGTTTCATTTACTCCTGAAAACCCGGCTCCTGCTGAAGCAGTTACGGTTACATTAACTACCAGCGCAGCTCCAAGCACAGGAGAAAGGGTATTTGTGAGGTATTCAACTGATGGTTTTTCTACTTCATCTTTCGTTCAATTTTCTTTTAGTGGCACAACTGGTACTGCTACCATACCTGGACAAAGCTCCGGCACAAATGTTTTCTTTTATGTTTTTTCAACAACAATTGCCACCCCTTCTCACGCAGATGCAGATATGCAAACAATACGGTTTAACAATAATGGGGGCTCGAATTACAGCTATAGTGTAATTGTCGCAACCCTTTCTGCCCAAACCGGAACCTGGACTACAGGCACTACATGGGTAGGTGGCACACCTCCATCAGCAGCAGCTAATGTTATCATAAAAAGTGGGCATACGGTAACATTAAACGATGATGCCATTGTTTCAAATATCACCATAGAATCCGGTGCAACTTTAGTGTTCCAAAATGGAAGTGCCAGAAGATTAACAATTGACCCAAACAGCAATTTTACCAACAACGGCACTCTCACACATAATGATGGAGTGCTTATCTTAAAAAACACTACTACTACAAGAGGCTCTTCGGCATCTCAATTTAATGATGTTATTATTGATGGTCTAAACGTTAACATGCTTTATGATTACTCAAAAATTAATGGCACTCTCGAAATTAAATCCGGTAATATTGAAAACAACGCTCCTGAACTGAGAACAGGCAGTACTTTGAAATATTCTCAAGGAGGGACTTACACGCGGGAGACAGAATGGAATAACCCCTACCATCTTGTTATAACAAATAGCACAAATCTTGAATTGAATCCCGGAGCATGGACAGGTGATTTTCATCCAATAGGAGGTAACTTAACTATAGAATCAGGCTCAACTTTTGATTTTCAAAACAGCAACAGGTCAATTTCCGTTGTAGGGAATGTTAATCTTGATGGCACACTTATTTTATCTACAGTAGCCGGAGGTGATTTATTGGTTAGAGGCAACTGGAGCCGCACCGGAACACTTACTCACAACAATAGAATGGTTACCTTCAATGCTACATCTGGCAATCAAACACTAACCGGCCATACTACATTTGCTTACCTTAGAATTAATAATCCCGGAAGCGATTTTATTTTGAATAACGGAATATCTATTACACAAGCTATGTATGTTGAAAACGGAGCTTCTTTAAATATGGGCACACAGCTTATTGATGGAGCAGGAACTTTTGAGCTTGTTAATGGAGGAATACTGAAAATTGGACATTTATCGGGAATTACTTCATCGGGAGCAACCGGAAATATTCAGGTAACAGGTACCAGAACTTATGGCAATCCGGCAACTTATCATTATTTAGGAAATGGCAATCAGGTTTCAGGAAATGCCCTTCCAACTGCATCTGCAGCGAAAAATTTAATTATCGAACTGGGAGATAACGCAAATGAGTTTAGGATTAATACTGGTGCAGGAGTGGCTATTGCAGCAGGCGGTAAACTTGAAATCAGGAGAGGCACATTCTTTGAAGCAACGCCAGAAGCTAATGGTCGTCACGTTGACGGGGCAGGCAATCTCGTTATGAGTGGTGGGTCTTATGTTTTTCAACGAGCAATTGCCGGCACACAGGTCCCAAGACTTACAGGAACATATACAAACACAGGAGGAACTATTGAGTTGGCAGCAGCAGGAGATCAAAGGCTGAATGCAGGTAAAAATTATTATAATTTGCATTTTCGCGGCTCAGGTACAGTTACAATCCCAAATTCAACAGCAGAAATAGATGGCACTGTTACTATTTCAGATACCAAAGTTGTTGATGCCCAGAATTATAATTTTGGAAAGGCTGCAACAAATCTCACAATGACAGGAGGTCGTTTAATTACATCATACAGCAGCAATAATCCAAATCCTAGAATAGGAGGAACGTACAGTTTGACTGGAGGTACTATTGAATTTTCAAACAATAGTGCAACAGCTCAAACAGTTAGAAATGCAGTTACGTATTATAACATTGATATAACCGGTTCTAACGTTGGAACATCGGGTGGTAATTTTTCAATTGCAGCAGGTGGTTCGTTTAATATTAAATCCGGAGGCTCATTTCAAATTGCTTCAAACAGAGCAATAGAGGGAGCCGGATCTTTTATTGTTGAAGAAGGAGGAACATTATTATACGGAAGCGCTCTCGGTATTACAAACTCAGGTGCAACAGGAAATGTTAGAGTGACTGGTAGCAGAACATTTAATGCAAACGCAACATACGGATTGATAGGTGGTGTTGATATGGTAACAGGCAATGGCTTGCCTTCAGCTATTCAGAATTTCATAATAGATAAAACAGGAACAACCACTGCCACCCTCTCCCAAAACCTCGAAGTAACCGGCACTTTAACCCTCACAAACAGAAATCTCATTACCGGCGCTCATACTCTCACTCTTTCAAACAACAGTCCTGCGGCATTAGTTGCGGGAACCGGAAATACGGATTTTGCTAACTCATTTATAATTGGCAACTTTAAAAGAAGGGTAAGTGTAAACAATGGATTCTTATTTCCTGTGGCGGCCGCAACAAGCGGATTGCAATTAGCCAGTCTCGACTTTACAGCACTGGATACACCTGGAAGTCCAAATATTAATATGAGTTTTACAATTTCAACCGAAGAGGAAGATATCTCAACATTAGGTCTTGAAGTTGATGGTACACCGCTTACTCATAGGCTTGGCAATGGATTTTGGGTTATAAACAGTGAAAACATAAGTAGTTTTACAGCAAACATCAGACTTACAGCGCCCAACACAAGTGGTCTTACCAATGAAAAATCTTTTGCTATAATAAAAAGAACTGGAGGTGGTGATTGGATTATACCACCTGAAGGAACTCATAATAATTTAGACCAATCAATTACTTCAGGAAAAATCTCCGTTAGACGTGCCGGCATACAATCATTCTCGGATTTTGCTATAGCATACAACGGATATGCAGTCTCATTGCCAATTCAGTTAATTAATTTCTCTGCAGAAGTTCAAAATGATAATAAAGTGAAATTGATTTGGTCAACTGCATCTGAAATTAATAATGATTATTTTACATTGTTAAGATCTAATGATGGGATAAATTTCGAAGAGTTCGCTAGAATTCAGGGTGCAGGAAATAGTAATGTGATTAATGAATATAATTGTTTTGATAATTATCCTAGGTTAGGCATCAATTATTATATTTTAAAACAGACAGATTTTGATGGTTCAACTTCTTTAAGTAATACAATTGCTGTAAATGTTAATGAGCAAAATATTTCAAGTGTTTTTGTTTTAAATGGCAATTTGTTTATAAATCTGGCGTGGACTGAAAGTGAGATTGTTAATTACAAATTGTATGATATTCATGGTAGAATTATTTTGAAAGGTGATTTTCATTATATGCCCGGACATATTGAAATTATTAACATTGATTATCTGCCTAAAGGGTTGCGAATAATATCAATTATAGGAAAGAGAAATATATATTCAGATAAAATATTAATTAACTAAAACTTATGTTATGAGAAAAATCTATACTGTGAAAGCGTTAGGGGCATTAATCTTTTTTTTAATGTCATTTTTGTTTTTTGGAGTTCAGGAAGCCAAATCTCAGATTTATGAACCTGAAGGTTTGAATATGCCGGGTATTGATACCTGGGATAACCCTCCAAATAATCTTGCATTTGCCAGTTCAACTCAAGTGGCAGGTGGCAGAATTATAAAAATTACCTCAGGAACTCCCAGATGGCAAACAATATTTTCTGTTGCTGCATCTGGTGCTGATGTAACCCCGGGCAATAAAACCTGGCTTTTCACAAGTGGGTCTACAGGTAATCCTTGGGCAAATAAATGGGCTGGTGTTACTGTTAGTACAAACACTTTGCAAAATTATACTTATAATTCAGGAGCTGATAATACTGTTAGTCTTACAGGAAATAAATGGTATACGGTAGTCTGGGAAGATAGTGGATACAGCAATACCCGTGCAATATTTATGGAAACGTCGGCAGCACCAGTAAACATTCTTACTGTTTCTGAGCCATCTGAAGATGTTGGGATAAGCGAACCTTATATTGTTTCAATCACAACATCTGCTAACCCTAGCGCCGAAGAAAGATTTTACTTAAGATATACTACAAACAACTGGACTAGCTCTCAAACTGTAACATTCACCATGGGCGGTTCAAGTGGTACTGCATCAATTCCGGGGCAGCCTGATGGAACAACAGTTGCTTACTATGTATTTAGTTCAACTGTTCCTGGTATATCCTCTAATTTCGATCTTTACTCAATAAGAGTTAACAATAAATCTGGTGCTTTTTATTCTTATCAGGTTGGTGAAAGTTCTGGCCCAGATACTTTTACAGTTACATTCAATCTTGACATATCGCCAATCACAGGGTTTAATCATACAACTGAAAAAATATACATTTCCGGCATCCCAAGCTGGATAGAGCCTGGAGTTGACCCAAGTCTTGCACTTTCCAGAGTAGGTGAAAGCGATATTTATACAATTACATTCGAGCTTGAAGCAGGAGATTATTCTTATAAGTTTTTCCGAAATGCGAGCTGGGATTTTGCAGAAGTGCCCGGAGCTGGTACAGATCGTCAGATTACAATTACTGAATCTGTTTTAGTAAATCATATATGGGCAGACTTTGGAGGTGGTGTCGATGATCCAAACTATGGAATTAGAGACGATGATGGATTAAATCTTCCAACAATTACTTATTGGTTTTCAGGAGAAACAGATGATGTAACCGAAAGAGGCGTTGATTTTGATTCAAATAATTTGGGTACGATTGAGGCATTATATATAAAAGGTGCAGCTATAAAAACATGGAAAGCTGCAGGTGGAGATGTAACAGGAGCTGCTTTCCAATATAAAGTTTGGAAATCAGGTGATTCAGAGCCTGTAAGCTTTGTGACGCGTAATATAGGCTGGACAAGCAATGACAATCCTGAAGAAACGTTGCAAACATGGGCTGGTTTTGGAGATGAAATAAATGTTTTAACAGGATTAACCGAAGGCACCTATAATTTGAAAATCTTTTTCAGTATTACGGGAGCCGGTACTCCTGGCACAACAACAGATGGGCCGTATATCGCAATTTTTACAATTACTGACGATGGACCAGGTCCTGACACCTATACAGTTACATTTAACCTTGACATATCACCAATCACAGATTTTGATCATGCAACGGAGAAGATTTATATCTCCGGTATCCCAAGCTGGATAGAGCCTGGAGTTGACCCAAGTCTTGCACTTTCCAGAGTAGGTGAAAGCGATATTTATACAATTACATTCGAACTTGAAGCAGGAGATTATGCTTATAAGTTTTTCCGTAACGAAAGCTGGGATTTTGCAGAATTGCCCGGAGCTGGCACAGATCGTCAGATTACAATTACTGAATCTGTTATAGTAAATCATATATGGGCAGACTTTGGAGGTGGCGGTGATGATCCAAACTATGGAATTAGAGACGATGATGGATTAAACCTTCCAACTATTACTTATTGGTATTCAGGAGAAACAGATGATGTAATCGAAAGAGGCTTTGATTTTGATGCAAATAATTTGGGTACGATAGAGGCATTATATATAAAAGGTGCAGCCATAAAAACATGGAAAGCCGCAGGTGGAGATGTTACAGGAGCTGCTTTTCAATATAAAGTTTGGAAATCAGGTGATTCAGAGCCTGTTAGCTATGTGACACGCAATCTAGGCTGGACAAGCAATGACAATCCTGAAGAAACCTTACAAACATGGGCTGGTTTTGGAGATGAAATAAATATTTTAACAGGATTAACCGAAGGCACCTATAATTTGAAAATCTTTTTCAGTATTACGGGAGCCGGTACTCCTGGCACAACAACAGATGGGCCGTATATCGCTACTTTTACAATCACTGACGATGGCATAGGTATTGATACGTACACAGTTACATTCAATCTTGACATATCACCAATCACAGGGTTTAATCATGCAACTGAAAAAATATACATTTCCGGTATCCCAAGCTGGATAGAGCCTGGTGTTGACCCAAGTCTTGCACTTTCCAGAGTAGGTGAAAGCGATATTTATACAATTACATTCGAACTTGAAGCAGGAGATTATGCTTATAAGTTTTTCCGTAACGAAAGCTGGGATTTTGCAGAATTGCCCGGAGCTGGCACAGATCGTCAGATTACAATTACTGAATCTGTTATAGTAAATCATATATGGGCAGACTTTGGAGGTGGAGACCCTGATGAGTTTCCGGTTACATTTACTGTCACTAATAATAATCCAGCCGTAACAGCAGTAAACATTAAAGGTTCATTTAATGAATGGACAGAAGTTTTAATGAATAATACTGAGGCAAATATTTGGTCAGCAACATTTGATGTAGCCCCCGGAACTTATGAGTGGGGTGTTACTAATCAGAATTCTGATTGGTTGCTGCCTCCAATGACAAATCTTGAATTTACTGTAGATGCTGAAGGCAATATTACCGGAACTACTACATTCACCATTGAAAGTGGCGGTGGCGGTGATGATCCAAACTATGGAATTAGAGATGATGAAGGATTAAATCTTCCAACTATTACTTATTGGTTTACAGGAGAAACTGATGATGTAATCGAAAGAGGCGTTGATTTTGATTCAAATAATTTGGGTGCGATTGAGGCATTATATATAAAAGGTGCAGCCATAAAAACTTGGAAAGCTGCAGGTGGAGATGTAACAGGAGCTGCTTTTCAATATAAAGTTTGGAAATCAGGTGATTCAGAGCCTGTTAGCTATGTGACACGCAATCTAGGCTGGACAAGCAATGACAATCCTGAAGAAACCTTACAAACATGGGCTGGTTTTGGAGATGAAATAAATGTTGTTAATGGTTTGATAGACGGAATTTATAGATTGAAAATTATGTTTAGCATATCCGGAACCGGTATTCCGGGAAAAACAACAGATGGCCCATTTACTGCATCATTTACTTTTGAAGTTACTTCGCCCGAAGATCCTGAAATAGTTTTTGCAAATCTGCAATATCCCGGATCTGCGTCTATCAATGTTGGAGGAAATATCGATGTGTTGGCCCAAGTTATTGTTGACAATGCTGCAATAGATCCTACAAATGGTGTGGATGGGCTGCAAGTTTGGATAGGTTATAGCAATACTAATACAAATCCTTCTACATGGACAAACTGGGTTGCTGCTTTTTATAATGGAATTAATGAATATACAGACCGACCTGAATATCAGGCAAATATTGGCTCAAATATTACTGACCCAGGTACATACTATTATGCTAGTAGATTCAAACTTAATGATGAGTCATACATTTATGGTGGGTATAATGTTATGGATGGAGGTTTCTGGAATGGAACAACAAATGTTTCTGGTGTTTTAACAGTGATCCAAACTACTGCTAATTACCCTGTTACATTTACGGTAACAAATAATAATGTAAATGTTACTGAAGTAAATATTAAGGGCGAGTTTAATGAATGGACTGATATATTGATGGATAATACAAGTGGTAATATATGGGAATCTACATTTTATATGCCTGCTGGTACTTACGAATGGGGAATTTCTGATCAAGATTTTGTTTGGTTATTACCTCCTATGACCAATCTTGAATTTACGGTAGATGCAGAAGGTAACATAACCGGAGAAACTACTTACACTATTCCTCCTGATGTATTTGTTGAGCAAATATCTACCATAAAACCGAATATATATCCTAATCCTGTCAGAAATTATTTTGTTATTGATATGGATTGGAATAATGCAAGAATAATTAGAATTATAGATGTTAGTGGAAAAGTTGTAATTGATAGAATTGTTTCAAATGAAACTGACTTGAGGTTTGAGATTTCAGGATTTAGGCAGGGATTCTATTTTGTTGAGATTAATACTAAGGATGGTAGAATTGTTTTACCTCTGGTGGTTAATAAATAATTATCAAACTGCCTCATAATACTTTTTGGTGATTGTGAGGCAGTTTTTTTTGTAAATTTTTTAAAACTAATATATTATGAACAAACTCACTAAACTTTTTTTGCTTATAACCGCAATATTGATTTTTAGCCTATGGCCTGTTATCTCTAATTCTCAGATATATGTCCCGGATGGGGTTCGTATGCCTGGAGCCTGGAACGGATGGACAAATACTACCGGCATGGGTGGGAGTTTTGACTTGCAAAGAATTTCTTCCGGTACATTAAGATGGCAAACAATTTTTCAATACACCGGAACTACCGGAGCGCAGCAGTTTAAGTTTGTGAGTACAAGTTTTAGTAATCCATGGGGAAATCAATGGGCAGCCAATACAACTGTAGGTCTGAATAGTTTGCAAAACTTTACATACGGAACTCCCAGCGAACCAAACAACAGCATTTCTGTTACCCAGAACAAATGGTACACTGTTATTTTTGAAGATAGCGGATATGAAAATACTAGGGCTGTATTTATGGAAACTGATGCTCAGCCGGTTAACATAACTGCTGTTGTGCAAACTCCTCCTCTTGTTGAGGCAACAGATAATGTCCTAATCACAACAAATTTATCTGCCTCTCCATCTGCTCAGGAAATTATCTATCTCAGATACACAACAGATAATTGGACAAGCTCCGTGGCGGTTGAGATGACTAAGTCTGGAAATCAGGCAACAGCCACTATCCCGGCTATTCCCTCAGATACAAGAGTTGAATATTATATTTTTAGCTCTGTGGTTTCGGCATTGTCTTCTAACTATGATCTTCATACAATTAAGTTTAACAATAATAGTGGAAGTAATTACTATTATGTAGTAGATCAGGAAATTAGCTGTGGTCAAGAAACAAGCCTAATCACAACCGATCCTGCATTTCCTAGAGAGAACACTCCATTAACTGTATATTTTAATGCAGAATTTGGAAACGGTGGCTTATTTGGATATGCTGGCAATGTATACGCACACACAGGAGTCATTACTAACTTGAGCGGTAGTAATACAGATTGGAAATATGTGGTTACTCAATGGGGTGAAAATACTCCTGAAACAATGCTTCAACGACTTGGGCCAAATCTTTATTCATTATATATTGAAGATATTCGTGAGTATTACGATGTTCCTGCAGCAGAAGATATTCTTAAGCTAGCCTTTGTTTTCAGAAGTGATCTGCCTACTGCAGGCGGTTATTATTTAGAGCATAAAACCTCGTCAAATTCTGATATTTTGATAGATGTTTATGAATTATCATTAAATGTTAAAATTCTAAGTCCTTCAAAAAGAGAACCTCTCGTTAGTCCTAACCAATTAATTCCGGTTTGTGTTGAGGCATTGGAAAATGAAACTTTGGAGCTTTATCTGAATGATGATTTGCTTCTGTCAGATGCAACAGCTTCATTAACTTATCCTCTTGTTACGTCGGAGTTGACCCCCGGCACTCACTGGATTATTGCAAAGGCTATTAGTGGTGCAAATGCTGTTTACGACTCTACAGCTATATATCTTAGGGGTCCGGTTGTTGAAGCTCCTCTGCCTGCCGGAGTTATTAATGGCGTGAATATTCATGAGGATAATAGTGTAACTTTTGTTTTACACGACCCTGCAGGGTTTAAAGAATTTGCATTTGTTATTGGTGATTTCAGTAATTGGCAGCCGAATGATGATAATTATATGAAGAAAGACCCTGCCACAAATAGATTTTGGGTTACCATCGTAGATCTTGAACCTCAAAAAGAATACGCATTTCAATATTTTATAGACAATGAGCTTAAATTAGGTTGTGCCTATTCTCAGAAAATACTAGACCCTTGGAATGATAGATGGATTAGCGAAACAACTTATCCTGATTTAAAATCTTATCCATTTGATTTAACTACGGGAATAGTAAGTGTTTTTGAAATTGACAGAGAACCATATCAATGGGAAATAGTAAACTTCACCCCATCTGCTTTAAATGCTACTCAGCCAAATCTTGTGATTTATGAGTTGCTCATTAGGGATTTTGTTGAAAGCAGTTCTATTTTGGAAGCAATAGATAAGCTTGATTATCTCAAAACACTTGGTGTTAACGCAATAGAGTTAATGCCTATTATGGAATTCGACGGAAACGATAGTTGGGGGTATGCTCCTAACTTTTTCTTTGCTCCTGATAAATACTATGGCACTCGTCATGCTTATAAAAAGTTTATTGATGAATGTCATAAAAGAGATATCGCAGTTATTTTAGACATAGTGCCAAATCATGCTTTTGGGCAAAACCCTATGGCTATGATGTATTTCGACCATGATGCCGGAGCTTGGGGGCAACCTGCTGCAAATAACCCTTGGTTTAATGCGCAGGCTACTCACCCATATAGCGTTGGTTACGATTTTAATCATGAAAGCATACATACTAGAGAGTTTTTTAAACGAATATATGCTTATTGGTTAAATGAGTTTAAAGTGGATGGGTTTAGGGTGGACTTGTCAAAAGGGCTTACTCAAAACAATTCGGGTGATGATTTAGGAGCTTGGAGTGCTTATGATCAATCCAGAATTAATATTCTTATGGACTATTATAATCATATTAAATCTGTAAAATCTTCAGCTTATGTCATTTTAGAACATTTTGCAAACAACGACGAGGAAGTTGTTCTTGCAAATGCAGGAAATCTTATGTGGGGAGATATGAACGTTCAGTTTAATCAAAACACCATGGGATGGAATTCAAATCACGACTTTTCATGGGCGTATTTTGCAAATAGAGGTTTTACTTATCCTAATTTAATTCCCTACATGGAAAGCCACGACGAGGAAAGACTGATGTATAGAAATCTGGAATATGGGAATTCAGGAACAAATACTTTAGAAAGTGGATTGCAAAGAATGGCTGCAGCAGTTTCAATGTATATGACTATTCCTGGGCCGAAAATGATTTGGCAGTTCGGTGAGCTTGGATACGATTATAGTATTAATTATTGCCCTGATGGAACAATTAGTGGTGATTGCAGAACCTCAAGAAAACCTGTACGTTGGGATTATCTCAATAATCCAGATAGGCAAAGGTTATTCCTTACTTATGCCGCCATGATTAAATTAAAAACTCAACATGAAGCTTTTCGCTTGGGAACTTTCTCTCAAGACCTTAGTGGCATGGGGAAAAGAATGTGGATTGCTCATTCAAGTATGAATGTTGTCGTTTCTGCCAACTTTTCTACAACTGGTTTTAATATGCAACCCGGGTTTCAAAATACTGGAACTTGGTACAATTATCTAACTGGCGAAAGTTTTCAAGTTAATGACATGGGCGGTCATACCATTTATTATAATCCCGGTGATTTCTATATTTTCGTTAATCAAAATCTTGGAAAACCTTTCTTTGACGTTGCAGTTACTGTAATTTCTGATGTAGATGAGTCTCCGATTGAAAACGCAAAAATTGATCTTGGTCCTGCTGGGATGAGAATGTCTGATGCTAACGGAGAAGGGGTATTTGTTGCTATGCCGGGAGATTATACTCTTACTGTAAGCAAATATGGTTGGGAAACATATATAAATAACATTTCTATTGCCGAAGATTTAGAGATTGTTATTAGAATGGTTGAGGCGGAAATGCCGGATACTTTTAATGTTACTTTCAATGTAGACATGTCACAGGCCGGGGAATTTGATGCTGAATTAGACAAGGTTTATATTTCAGGAATACCATCTTGGATACAACCAGGCAATGACCCTAGTCTTGAACTCTCTAGAATAAATGAGTCTATGATTTATACAATTGCCTTCGAACTTGAAGCTGGCGACTATGAATACAAGTATTTTATGAATGCCGGATGGGATGGAGGAGAATGGGCAGGAGGGCCTAATAGAGAAATTACAGTTGTAGCAGATATGGTTATAAATGATGTATTTGGTGTTTTGGATGATGATGACCCCAATATTTCAGATTTTCTTAACAATGTTAATGTTGTTCTTGTTTACCCCAATCCAACAAGTGGAATTTTAAACATAAGCAAGCCAAGCAACTCTATTGTTTTTATTTATGATATGAATGGAAATCGTCTTTTTGAAAAGTTTATACCTGAAGAAAACACTCATATAGACATGAGGATGTACAATAGTGGTCTTTATTTTATTAAGATAGTTTCCGGTAAAAATGTTATCGTTAAGAAGGTAATTAAGAACTAGGGTTATTGTCTTTTTGTGAGGCTTCTTAAATTGAATAAAATTAAGAAGCCTCATTTTTTTATTCTGCATTTAATTGCATAAATTTGTATGAATTTGATTATAAGATTTTAATAGCTTGAATATGCAAAAAACTATTACCATTAAAACCTACCAAAGAGAATGCCTTGTTGATATAACTCGTGAAATTGTTGATTTTGTTAGTAAGAGTGGAGTAGATAGTGGTCTTGTCAATGTTTATGCTCACGGGGCAACAGCAGCTATAATGATTCAGGAAAACTTTGACGAAAGTGTTCAGAAAGATATGGTAAGATTAATGCGTAGAATAGTGCCCAGGGGTATTTGGCTCCACGACAGTCAGGATGGAAATGGAGACTCCCACCTTAAAGCCGGCATTATCGGTCCTTCTGAAACTGTTCCAATACAAAATGGAAGATTAGGATTATCTACATGGCAAAATGTATTTTTCTGTGAATTCGACGGCCCAAGAGAGGCCAGACATGTACTAGTGACTATTATACCGGTTCAGTCAACGACCTAATCGGGATTAATTTTATAAAGACAAATTTTCATCACATTCCAAATTATTTATTAGAAAATTTATCCTTACCCCAATTAGCGGGGTTGTTTAGAATATAATCTGATATCCTCTGGTATTCTGCATCGTTGCGAATGATATGATCATGAAATCGCGATTGCCAACCATTATTTAAACCCTGCATGTTTGGTAACGGCCGATTTATATGAACGAATAATTGCCGAAATCGTATTGGATTTGGGGTAAATGGCGGCCATGGTTTCGTTTTTGGGGTTTCGTTGTCGTTCCTGTAGAGACGTTGCATGCAACGTCTCTACGTCATCCCCCGAACCGTCAGACTGTCTAAAAACCCCCTTATCAACAACTCCTTGCAAGTTATTAACAATCAGTGATTTAGTTGTGTTTTTTCTTTGAAAGTACTGATTTTGTTGGTATCTTCACAACATGAAATACATCAAAGGACACAACCGAAGTCAAGCACACCTTTTTCCTGTTTCACTGGAAGAATCTATTGACCATGATAATGAAGTTAGAATAATTGATGTTTTCGTTGACAGTTTGCCATTAAAAGATTATGGATTCAGGGTTGACTTT
>JAGXRQ010000067.1 GCA_018335675.1 Bacteroidota bacterium
AACAACTCTTGACAAGCAACAGCAATTTGATTTAATGGAAATTATTGAAGACAGGCATGGTCGATTAGCTACAATTATTGCAAGCCAGTTGCCTGTTCAGAACTGGTATGATGTGATTGGTGAAGCTACGATTGCTGATGCAATACTTGACAGATTAGTCCACTCGTCACATAGGTTAGAGCTAAAAGGAGATACATTAAGAAAAAAGAAAAAATAACTGTAAAAATGTCAGCTTTTATCTGTTCTTTGAAATAAAACTTATTGGGGGGTCAGTTTGCCGGAATGGGGGTCAGTATCACCGGAATATCCATCCTAATGACAGCATTTATGTATTTGAAAAAATTGGAGTTACAACTTATAGTGATTATTATGGAAAAAAGTAACGCTAGCTAAAATTAAATATAGCCAATAGATGGTTTCGTGATAATTAGACCTAATCTGCCATGCATAAATGATTGTAACGGTAGTGACGTCACTTGCTAATCAACATGATTCCCAATCAGAGTCTTCAAGCTCAAAAATATCATGTACTGATTGATTAAATACATGCGCAATTTTTAAGGAAAGAATGGTAGATAAATTGTATTTACCTAATTCAATAGCATTGATAGTTTGCCGACTGACACTTACTAATTCCGCTAATTGAGCTTGTGTGATATTCTTTTTAGCTCTTTCGACTTTTATACTATTCTTCATCGCTGATTTGGTTTTTAAATTTATATAAAGCCCAATTAAAACGAACAAGAAAAAAGATTAGAAGAGTAAACATATTAAATATGAGTACCCATAAGAAAGCCATGTCATAGACAAAGATTATTGCTAATATTAAAATTGCATAGTTAATATAGGTTGCCCATACCAATGATTCTAACCTGATTTTAGAGATAAACTCATCCTCGGATTTCTCTTTTGAAAAAGCAATAAGTAATGCCCCAATGATTAATAATAAACTTGAAATTTCGTCCAGAATATTATTTTCTGAAATAGAGAAGAAATTAGTATTGCCAAATATTGGCTCCTCTGCAACAGCGAAGACTTTAATGTTGAAAAAACTTATTTGGGATTGGTAAATTAGGAATACTATTCCAAATAATACCCCGGGAATGAATAGAAGCCAACCAATTCTTTTAAACTGATTTGGGAATAAATAATTTGTTTTCATGACAATTGATTTAAAGTTATGGGGCAAATGTAAGGTAAAAATATCATAATGACAAATAAACATTACATAAAGACATGCAGAAATGACTATTTAATTAATAATATGTTGACAGGCAGCAAATTACAACCTAAGGAATTTTATAGATTAAAGAATTAATATTCATTCCGGCCCCAACAGAAGCAAACACTAATATATTACCACTTGTAACCTTATGATTAGAAAATTTGTTGTTAAATAGCAAGCTAACTAAAGTAGGTACAGTTGCAACCGAACTATTTCCCAGTTCAGCTATTGTCATCGGCATAATGTTTTCGGGGATTTCTGCTTTATTGTAGAGCTTAAACAACCTTGCAAGTATTGCATCATCCATTTTGGCATTAGCCTGATGTATTAATAATTTTTCTACTTGTTCCAAAGCTATATTCGCTTTTTCAAGGTTTTCTTTTACAACCAAAGGAACAGTATCTAAAGCATATTCATATAATTTACGCCCATTCATTTTTAAAAATAATTCATCTCCTTTATAATCAGGGTTGTTTGACTTTCCCATCCAAAGCAGGAAAGCATGATTTAAAGTGTCTGATCTGGACGCATGGGAGAGAATTCCAACAGGCTCATTACTCTCAATAGCTTCAAGAATGGTAGCACCGGCGCCATCAGAATAAAGCATGCTATCCCTATCGTGTGGGTCGGATATTCGTGAAAGAGTTTCCGTTCCTATTATTAACGCTCTTTTTGCATCACCAGACCTCAGGATATAATCAGCCTGTATAATACCCATGAGCCAGCCGGGGCATCCAAAAGCTAAATCAAAAGAAATTGTTTTAGGATTCTTAATGCCTAATTTATTTTTAACTCTTGCTGCCAAGCTGGGAACAAAATCAGACCTCTTATTATTCTTTTTTACATCCCCGAAATTATGTGCTACAATAATATAATCAAGGCTTTCCTTATCAATACCCGAATTTATAATCGCATCCTTAGCTGCAAAACATGCAATATCAGAAGCTACCAGGTCGTCGGTAACATGCCTTCTTTCTTTTATATCAGTAATTTTCTCGAATTTTCTTATTATTTCTTCATTCGGGATATTTATTTTATTTCCATCTGATTCATAAAAATCTTTATTAATGAAATCTTCGTTTAAAACTCTTTTTTCAGGTATGTAACATCCTGATCCTTTAATAACAGAATATAGTTTTTTCATTATGTTTAGAATATGTTATTTTATAATCAAAAAATTTAGATAGAGTAAAATTACAATATTTAGCAGATAGTATCTTCAAACTCAATCCTTTTTATAAGTACATTTAAAATTTAATAGAATTATGACCACCCAAACCAGTGGCAAAAGTCTTGCTTGAACTAAACCCTAAGCACTTATCGAGAGTTTTGTTTGCTTTAAAAGTGATTTTCCGAAAATATGGCAAAAAGTCAATCAAAAGCTTTCTGTATATTTTCTAAAAATCAGTTATATTTGAAAAATAAATTGAAAATTAACTAAGATTTTTAGACAGACTGCCCTTATATGCAACTTTTTACAGACTGCCAAGCTTAAACCTAAATGAGAAAAAGTAAAATTATTTGGCTGATAATATTCCTCCCATTTTTGGGGTTGATAATTTATTATTTTTCCCCAGAAAAAAAACTGCCGG
The DNA here is from genome assembly GCA_018335675.1 of Bacteroidota bacterium. Taxonomy (GTDB): domain Bacteria; phylum Bacteroidota; class Bacteroidia; order Bacteroidales; family UBA7960; genus PWND01. Next base: position 2,818 of record JAGXRQ010000067.1, read on the forward strand.
CCGACATACAAATTGATAAACTTGTTGTGCTTAAATCAAAACGACAGATGCTTGCATACTCAGAAGGTCAACTAGTGAAAACCTATAAAATTTCTCTTGGCAAACAACCAATTGGGGCTAAAGAATTTCAGGGCGACAAGAAAACGCCTGAAGGCCTTTATTTCATCAATGACAAAAATCCTCATAGCGGCTATCACAAAAACCTTGGTATTTCTTATCCGAACAAAGAAGATATTAATAAAGCAAGAACACTTGGGAAACCACCGGGCGGCGACATAAAAATCCACGGACTTAGAAATAAGGCAGGATTAATAGGAAAATTTCACAGGTGGATTGACTGGACTTTAGGCTGCATAGCTGTGACAAATCAAGAAATGGACGAACTTTATTATGCTGTTAAAATTGGAACGCCAATTGAAATTAGACCCTAATAAAAGAGTCTGAGAAAAGCTATCTTTATCTGCAATCATAAAATGACAGCAAAACAGGCAAAAGAAAAAGCAAAATACAAAGCCAGATCAGAAAACCAAATTGAAATGGGAAAAATCATATTGACAAAAAAAATAAAAAAAACGCCGTATTTTTGCATTATAACTAAAAAATATACAGCATGGATATTCTGATAATTAGCATTGCGGCATTTTTAGTGGCAATTTTAACATTCTTTTCGGGCTTTGGTTTAGGAACCATTCTTACCCCGGTTTTTATGATCTTTTTTCCTGTTGATTTAGCCATTGCTCTCACAGGCGTGGTTCACTTTTTCAACAACATCTTTAAATTAATTTTAGTTGGTAAAAATGCCGACAAAAGCACTCTGCTAAGGTTTGGCATACCTGCGGTAATAGCAGCCATTGTTGGCGCATGGTTGCTGCTTCACATTCCCGATGCAAAACCTCTTTTTTCTTACTATATGTTTGGAAAATTATTTGATGTGTATCCGGTTAAATTCATTATCTCAATCATACTCATCATCTTTGCGAGTATGGACCTAATGCCATACTTTAGCAAATTACAATTTAAGAAAAACAAGCTTCCCATTGGAGGCGCTTTGAGCGGTTTCTTTGGCGGGCTTTCAGGAAATCAAGGTGCTTTAAGAAGTGCATTTTTAATAAAAGCCGGTTTATCTAAAGAAGCATTCATTGGAACTGCTGTGGTGGTTTCTACTTTTGTTGATTTTACCAGACTAAGCGTTTATGCAACAAGGTTTACTAAGGCCGGACTTACTGAAAATATTAATCTGGTAATTATTGCAACCCTTGCCGCTATTGCCGGGGCATATATTGGAAATAAACTGCTTAAAAAAATAACCTTACATTTTGTGCAAATTACAGTTGCTATTATGCTCATCTTGCTTTCATTAGCTTTGGGTGCAGGTATTATTTAATAGTAACGCATGACAACCTTTATGTGTTTTTAAGTCATAACATCCCTTTATGACTACCGCCAATTAACTCCCAGAATTATTGTGAGATTAGTTTTTTGTCTCGATTTATAAGCCCTGAGGCTATGATTAATAGAATCTTAACATTTTTTTATCAAACAGAGTTTTTTATTAAAATAAAATTTAAATTTACAAGAAATTAACAAAGACTCATACCTTAAATTAATAACCTTAAAACCAAAAAGCCATGAGAAAACCTTTTCTCCAATTTATGACTTTTACTTTGGTTTTGCTGATTAGTGTCTCTTTTTCTTCTTTTTCGCAGTTAAATGAGAGCGCTAATCTTTCAAAAACACAACCAAAGAAAACAAAAAGCAGTGCTACTTACCTCGACACCTACATTCAACAATTATCTGTGCAGAGCTGCTTTCTGGTATCTGTAATCTTCGAAGTTGAAGATTTATCTGGTAATCCCATTTCCGATGCCGTTGTTACATTCAATGAGTCGGAGAATATTGCAGGAGATTATTTCTTTAATGAGATTGAAGTGGGCACATACGCATTTTCTGTAAAAAAAGCTGGTTACATTAGTGTAGATGGAGAGGTAATCGTTAACCTAGAAAGTAGCGAGCATTTCGTCGGAATTACCCTTTTGGTGGAAACATTCACTATCGCTTTCAACGTGGTTGACGCCCAAGAGAATGAGATAGCTGACGCAATTGTTACTTTCAACAGCGTTGCAAATGAACCGGGCAATTACACATTCGAGGGAATTGAAGCGGGCACATACAACTACCGCGTGGAAAAAGATGGCTACATAACAGTTGAGTCGCAAGCGGAGGTTATTGATCAAAATATAACGATTAACGTTACGCTTTCCATAGTTACATCAATAACCCCAACCCAACTAACTGAGCAATGGATAAGCCTATACCCTAACCCAAATACTGGGCAGTTTAACATTGAACTAAGCCTTAAGCCCACCGAAAGCAATATTTCGATAACCGTTCTCGATACAACGGGCAGGGTTGTTTATCGTTTTCAGGTGACTGCGGAGGGAGAAACCTTCTCTAAGGAACTTCAGCTTTCATTCCTGTCTAAGGGCATGTATTACATCCACGTACAGGTTGACCAGAGAACAGTTGTTAAGAAACTCATTATTAAATAAAACCAGCAATCTATGAGAACTCTAAATATTTACAAAACACTTGTAATAGCATCTATATTGATACTTGCAGGGCTAGAGGCTTATCCACAAAAAGCTTTCTTGTTTGGAGCCGATGCTACTGTTCCAAAAACCGATTCCGTTGTTATTCGTCTAAACGGGTATGTGGGCGAAATCCAGTGGCAGAAAACCCATGAGTTAATTGGGAAGGATGATTGGGTAAACATTCCCAATGCTACCTTTGATACACTGGTATTTATTGCTGATACAACAACCTTCTTCCGCGCTCAAGTTATTTCGGGACATTGCGACCCGTTTTACTCAGATACAACATTTATTAATGTCTACAAGCAAAACAATAACGTTTTAATCGTTAACGATAATGACCTAACCCTGGTTAGCGATTCTACCCAACTAGCCAATGGAATCTTTGTTTACGAAGGAGATGCAAGCGAAATTGAAATAGGTTCTGTGATTGTAAGCAGCATTGGGGAAGGGTATATGCGCATAGTTACAGGAATTCAATCAAAAAATAGTAAAACAATTGTGCTTGAAACTGAACAGGCGGTACTTACCGATGTGATTCAGGAAATTAATCTTTCAGACTCTCTCGTGCTTACTTTTGACGAAGGTGACAAAAGGTATGCAAAAGCTAAACCTATACATGTTCAGCCACTTTACCTTATAGAGGGAGCAAAGATTAAGCCCGACAAGAGTGGTTTTGACCTATCGGGTGTTAGTTTTAATATAGCGGTTGAAGACGAAAATAGTAATTTTAGCGGCTCAATAACTGCAACCATAACGGAAGGTCACATCAACTTCCAACCTGTATTTCATCGTGAACTTGAAATTTCATGGTTACCACCGAGAGTTAATAAATTTGGTCTTTCAATGGGAGGCAACATTGATTTCGACATGTTAGTTAGCCTTGAAGCCGAAGTGGCTTATTCTGTAGATACAACTTACACCTTGAAGATTGCTACAATAGGGCCTATTTTCATTGGACCTGTTCCTATGCTTCTCACCATATCTCTAGATTTTTCGTTTGAGGCTGGATTAAACGTTAGCGGAGAGATGACCTTTGGTTTTGAGTCAGATTACAGCGCCTCAGCTGGTGCATCTTACATTAGGGGCAATTCACCGGAGTGGAACACATTGTTTGATAGTAGTGGTTCTTTTAATTCCAAACCATTTGATTTTGCCTTTAATGCCAATGCTTTTGCACAATTTGGCGTTGCCCCAAAGGCTAGTACAAAAATTGCAGGTATTGCGGGGCCAGTGCTAGCAATTGAACCATACCTAAGAGCCGACTTGGATGCTTCTTGGCCATTGGATTGGGGCTTTTCAGCAACAGCAGGTGTTGACGCATCCTTAGGCTTTGAAGTTGGTATTCTTAGCCATTCATTACTAAAACTTGAAGCCTCTTTAGAGGGTCCGTCTTGGACTATCTTTGAAATCAATGGTGAATATGAGCACATTGAGCCTGTGGTTGAAACCCTTGAGATTACAAGCATTACTCATAACTCTGCCCAAAGTGGAGGTATCGTAACAATAGAGGGTGCAAGCGATGTTATAGACAGGGGTATTGTTTGGAGCAATACAGAGAACCCAACTGTCGACAATAACATGGGTATAACAAGTAATGGTTCGGGAATAGGAAGCTATACCAGCAATATAACGGGGTTAGCTCCGGCTACAACCTATTACGTTAAGGCATTTGCCACTAACAATGAGGGTACATCTTATGGCGAACAGAAGCAGTTTGTAACCAACGCTACTACACCTACAGTAAACTCTTATGAGGTAACAAGTATTACCTCCTCTTCAGCTATGTGCGGTGGCAGTATATCATCCAATGGCGGTGCTACTGTTACTGCTCGTGGCGTTGTATGGAACATCACCGAGAACCCTACTATTGTTGATAACCTGGGGAAAACAACGAACGGAACTGGTACGGGCAACTTTACTAGCAACATTACAGGGTTGACGCACGTCACAACCTATTATGTGAGAGCATACGCAACAAACAGCGTGGGGACAAGCTACGGTGTCCAACGGGAGTTTACAACTTTGGCAATTATACCCACTTTAACCACCAACGAAGTAACCAATATAACCAACACTTCCGCTACAAGTGGCGGAAATATCACCTATGATGGCGGTGCAACCGTCATCGACCGAGGTGTGGTATGGGGCAACACCATAAACCCAACCATTGATAACAATTTAGGAATAACTAATAACGGAAACGGACCTGGCAGCTTTAATAGCAGCATTACCGGGTTAACTAATGCCTCTACCTACTATGTGCGAGCATACGCCACCAACAACGCAGGAACAGGCTACGGCGTTCAACAAATCTTTACTACACTAAATCTTAATTTAGAGGAGGTTTTCAATCCCGCTACGGGAAAAATTTGGATGGACCGTAACCTGGGCGCGAGCCGAGTAGCAGAGAGCAGCAATGACACAGAAGCCTCTGGCGATTTGTATCAGTGGGGGCGAGCCACTGATGGGCATGAGAAGAGATTTTCCGGCTCAACATCTTCTTTAAGTAACAGCAATAACCCCGGCCATGGTAACTTCATTTTATCACCTGACAGCCCATTCGATTGGATAAGTCCTCAAAATGATAATCTATGGCAGGGAGAAAGTGGCCAAAATAATCCATGCCCAACAGGCTTCAGGCTACCCACAATTGCTGAATGGGAAGCAGAGCGACTAAGCTGGAATACTAACAACGCTGACGGAGCTTTTGCTTCACCGCTTAAATTGCCCATTACCGGCGAACGCCTCAGCATAGATGGTTCTATCGTGAATGAAGATTCTTACGGCAACTATTGGTCAAGCACTTTTGTTGAAACCCAGTCAACTCTTCTATCATTCAACATCAGTAATGCAAGCACAATAGCTGCAAATCGTGCTCAAGGTATCTCAGTACGCTGTATCCGAGACAATTCTCTTGAATTAACAACAAATACTGTTTCTAATATCTCTTTCACTACCGCCACCAGCGGCGGCAATATCACTTCCGATGATGGTTCTCATGTTATAACCCGAGGCGTGGTGTGGAGCACAACCGAAAACCCAACTGTTGAAAGCTATCTTGGGATAACAATTGACGGATCGGGAATGGGTAGTTTTACCAGCTACATTACAGGTTTAGAATGGGTTACAACCTACTACGTCAGAGCTTACGCAACCAATAGCGTAGGCACAAGATACGGCAACCAGCAAACTTTTACCACAACAGGAACAGTTATAGTTGAGGTAACCAACCCTGTCACTGGTAAAATATGGATGGACAGAAACTTAGGCGCAACAAGGGCTGCCACTAGTAGCACAGATGCCCAAGCCTATGGCGATTTATACCAGTGGGGGCGATATAGCGATGGGCATGAGAAGAGAAATTCAGGCACAACAAATACTTCAAGCACCAGCGATACCCCCGGGCATGACAAATTCATTCTGGCTACGGCAAATAATGGTAATTGGAGAGGCTCAAATATCACATATTTATGGCAGGGTGTAAGTGGGGTAAATAATCCGTGCCCTACAGGCTATAGGCTGCCAACCACTGAGGAATGGCAACAAGAAATACTGAGCTGGAGCAGCAACAATGCAGATGGGGCATTTGCTTCTCCTCTTAAATTACCAGTTGGTGGTAACCGGAGCAATGTCGATGGCATACTCTATAGCGTAGATTCTAATGGCTACTATTGGAGCAGTAGCACCCAAGGTGCCCGCTCTATGGGAATAAACTTTGGAACTACCGATGTAATTACTAGCGAGTCTCCCAGAGCCGTTGGGCAATCTGTACGTTGCATTAAGAATTAAATTTTTACATATATTTTTCTAAAAGCAATACCGTTTCACCAATTAGTGATCGGTATTGCTTTTAGAAGACCAAGTGTAAACCTGAATCCTCTGCCCGATATGGGATGAAGTCAATTTGGATTGAATAATAAACGAAGTGTTACGATAAAAATTAAAGCATTAAGATTATGAATAAAAAACAATGGTACGAAACATTATTCGAAAACTACGCTGAAAAATACGATAACGAATGTTTCACTCAGGGTACAATTGGTGAATGTGATTTTATTGAGAAAGAACTTGACTTCAATAAAAAATTGAAGATTATTGATATTGGGTGCGGAACAGGCCGACATTCAATAGAATTATCTAAGAGGGGCTACTCAATGACAGGTATTGATTTATCTAAGTCTTTAATTGAAAAAGCCAGAGAAAAGGCAAAACAAAATGGCTTACAGATTGATTTCTTAAAACACGACGCTCGTAATTTGCCTTTTGAAAAACAATTCGATGTTGCTATTATGATGTGTGAAGGTGGATTCCCTCTAATGGAAACGGACGAAATGAATTTTGAGATATTAAAAAATGTTTCTAACTCTTTAAAGGATAATGCAAAATTTATCTTTACAACGCTCAACGGACTTTTCCCAATATTTAATTCTATTGATGAATTTCATGAAAATCCGGATCAGGTAGAACGCCAAGAGGGCAATGCAACTTATAAAAGTACCAGCTTTGATATAATGACGTTTAGAGATTATAACATTACTTCCTTTACCGATGATGACGGAAAAGAATATCAGTTAGAATGCAACGAAAGGTATTATTTGCCATGTGAAATAACATGGTTGCTAAAAACACTTGGATTCACAAAAATTGAGATTTTCGGGGCAAAACTCGGAGCCTTTTCTCGTGAAGATAAACTTACAACACAAGATTTTGAAATGATAGTTATTGCCGAAAGGTAAGTTGAGACCAATTAATGAAGTGGTAATAAAAACAACACATTAAGAATAGAATGAACTTTTTAAACAATGTTGAAATAGCTGCAAAATATATAAAAGAAGGAAAATTGGTTGCATTCCCAACCGAAACCGTTTACGGCTTAGGAGCAAACGCATTAAACCCATTGGCAGTTGCAAAAATATTTGAACTCAAAGAACGCCCTTCATTCGACCCCCTGATTATCCATATCGCCAATATTGATCAATTAGAGCAGCTCGTAGAAAAAACTGATGAAAGGGTTTATAGATTAGCAGAAAAGTTTTGGCCGGGACCATTAACCATGGTGTTGCCGAAAAGCAATCTTGTCCCGGATATCGTTACATCAGGCTTACCAACAGTAGGCATTAGAATGCCAAACAATGAAATTGCCTTAGAATTGATACGAAAGTCCGATTGCCCAATTGCAGCTCCAAGCGCAAACAAATTTGGAAGAATTAGTCCTACCACGGCAGATCATGTAAAGAAGCAGCTCCCAAGCGTAGATTATATTCTTGATGGAGGAAAAACCTCTGTTGGGATTGAATCCACAATTATCAAGCTAACAGATTATGGGTTTCAAATCCTTCGCAATGGAATTATTACACAAGAGGAGTTAGAAACAATTTTACCATTTGATAGCATTTCTGTAATTGAAAAACTTTCCGCTCCCGGAATGCTTAAGTCACATTACAGTCCTAAGAAAATGTTTTTAATCGCGAATAATTCGACCTCAAAAATTGATAAATCAAAAGCAGGTCTTATTTCATTTTCAGGGGAATTGGAAGCCGGTTATAGCAAAATAATAAGAGTTTCGGAAACAAAAGACTTAAAGGATTATGCTGTAAATATGTTTGAAGCCATGCACTCTTTTGAAGACGACAACGACATTGAAATAATAATAGCCGAGACTGTTAAAGAGGTTGGAATAGGAAAAGCAATAATGGACAGGCTAAGAAAAGCCGAATTTAGTTGGCGGCAAGCATAGTTTCTTTCTTTGCCTACTCACTTCTTTTTTGCATCCTGCCTAGTTGAATGGCCAAAATAGCGCATAACACCAGACAAGCACCGGCAATATAAAATGAAAGCTGATGGTTGCCGTTTGTAGCGAATAAAGTTTGAGATAAGCGGCTAAACACAAAACCACCAACGCCCCAGGCAGTTAGCACGAAACCATAGTTCATTCCAAAATTTTTCATACCCCAAAAAACCTTTGTAAAAGTTGGGAATAGCGAAAGATTGGTGCCAAAGTTAAACCCAATGAAGGCGGCAAACATCACAATAACAAAAGCTGTTGTGTTTTCTCTAACAAATGTAGCAGCCATAAACATCAGAGTTGCCTGGAAAACAAGCAATATAAAAAGAGTCAACACCCTGCCAATTTTATCCGAAAGCAAACCCGCAACAATTCTACCCGAAGCATTACCCATTGCTATAACTGCCACTGCAAGAAATGCTTGTTCGCCTAGGCTGGCTCTTGCCATTCCGGATATACTTCCAATAACCATCAACCCGGCTCCTGAGCCTATAAATAATATAAACCATATCAGATAAAACGCCGGCAATTTAAACAAAGTACTAGCCTCTACATCCTGACCTGAACCATTGGCAGCCTTTTGTTTTGCTGTAGGAGTCTTTGTTTCAACAGCCACATAACCTGCCGGAGGGTTTTTCAACAGCATAGCACAAGCCGACATAACAACAAAAAAGGCTAATCCAAATATAAGCATAGTACTATGCAGTCCGTAGTTTTTTACTAGAAATGTTGCCAGTGGGGCAATATAAACCGGAGCAATGCCAAAGCCCGAAACCACAATACCAGCAATAAGTCCGCTTTTTGAGGCAGGAAACCATTTGAAAGCCGGCGGTGTTGCTGAGGCATATCCAAATCCAATACCAATACCTGCCAAAACTCCAAAACCTAGTACCCACATGGCATAGCTGTTAGTAAAATATAACAGTGAAAACCCAACGCTTACCAAAATTCCGCCGATAAAAGCAGTAATTCTAGGTCCTTTTCTATCCTGTATCCTTCCGGCAATAATCATTGTAAATGCAAAAACGAGTATACACACTGCATAAGGATCATTAAGTGCAGATTCCTTCCATGCGAATGCGCCCTCCCCTCCTCTATTGATAGAGTCTGAGATGGCATCCTTGAAAATACTCCAGGAATAAAGAATTCCTAATGCTAGATTGATAAAAAGGCCGGCAAAGACAACTACCCAGCCCTGATTTTTAACTGCTACTGTAGACATAGAGAGACTTTTACATATGTTTATATTTAAAAAAAACGCGGCAAATATATAGAATTAACCTTTACCAAACATCCGGCTATTTCCCAAAATCTGTTATAAATGAATTCTCTTTTAAGGAATGTTGAAACCAATAGATTTGGTTAATTTCAAGCTGAAAATGAATGAACCAAAATAGAGATTATTAATTCAAATTATTTACGGATGAAAAGAAATCTAATTATCAGAGCTTCGTTTAAATATTTGCTCTGAAATATCGCATTGGTGAGACTCAAATTCCCCCTTTTTCAATTAGCAAACCCAGTTCGTTAAATCTGCTCAAAACCTCTTCTTTTACCTGGCCTGTCATTCACGGTTGTTGTGCGCCCCCTTCTTACTTGCAGAAAGGTAAGCCGGATAATTATTTTTGGGCCGGTTATTAAGGAAGGTTCATGGATTTTATCATCAGTAGGAAACCTTTCATGTCCTTCTCAGAATTTGTTAGTTGCTGTTTTGCGATATATTGTTTAAAGTTGTTTATGTTTTAAATGTAAGAAATTATTATAAATGAATATCCGTTTTGAAACCTGAACATATCGCAATTAGTTCTAAACGATCTAACTATTCCAGATATCAAAACGGATATTCATTTATAATCATAATTTTTCACTACTGAACGACTAAAAAAAAATAGGGGTTAATCCCCGAAGGTTTCACCCCATGTTGTAAGTTTGCTTTGCGAACAACAAACAACATGAGCAAAAATACGGAAATAAAATTTGTCGGACAGCCGATTTTCAAACAAGTAATAAGTCTTATTGATGCGATTGGTATCAAAAGCATAGTGAAGAAGCATAATGCAGATCATTATTACAAGGCATTTAAGGCTAGGACACAATTGATAACGATGCTTTTTGGTATCATAAGCCGTTGTGATTCGATGACCGAGATTTGTGAAGGG
>JAGXRQ010000068.1 GCA_018335675.1 Bacteroidota bacterium
TAGAGCTAAAAGGAGATACATTAAGAAAAAAGAAAAAATAACTGTAAAAATGTCAGCTTTTATCTGTTCTTTGAAATAAAACTTATTGGGGGGTCAGTTTGCCGGAATGGGGGTCAGTATCACCGGAATATCCAATTCTGCCAATTCATAGTCTAGCATTACATTATAACCCCTAATTTGGTATATTCTTTTCTGAATTATTTCCGGTTGCATTATATCTTCAATCTTTGAAATGAAAATGCAAAAATAATAAAAATTAAAAATGCCACTTAAAAACTTAAAATAAATATTCAAAAAGCAATAAAATACACATAAAAAATATTGGTATAAAACCGTGAGATTTCAAAAATTTTTGCAAATAGGGTTAAGTATCAATAATAATTATAACATTAATCTCTAAATTTGGAAAAAATTTCAAAACCAGATGTAATTTGAAATCCAAAACTAAATCTGACTTAACAACGACTTCCGACTGTCGACTTCCGACTTCCGACTGTCGACTATCGACTGTCGACTTCCGACTAAAAACCCTTCTTGATGAAAAGGTTGAGCTTTTCAATACAGTAAAGTTTATTGAAAACGACCCTATTTCCATTCCACATAGGTTTTCTTTAAAGGAAGACAGGGAAATGTCAGGGTTCTTAACAGCAATTATAGCCTGGGGAAATAGAAAGAGCATTATTACGAGCGCCAATAAAATGGTTGAGGCAATGGATGGAAAACCTTTTGATTTTGTCAAAGACTTTTCTGAAAAGGATTTGATAAGCAGCAAAAAGTTTGTTCATCGTACTTGTAATGCATTTGATTTTGAGTACTTTCTTTACTCATTAAAAAATATATACCAATCTCATGGTGGTTTAGAGAATGTTTTTAACACAGGTTATAAATTGCATGGTGATATGAAAAATGCAATAATTTATTTCCGAAGTGTTTTTCTAGAATTGCCTTATTTGCCTAGAACTTCACGCCACATAAGCAATCCCGAACAGAATTCTGCCGCAAAAAGAATCAATATGTTTTTAAGATGGATGGTTAGAAATGATAACAAAGGGGTTGATTTTGGAATATGGAATCAAATACCGGCTTCTGCGCTATACTGTCCTCTGGATGTGCACTCAGGCAACGTTTCTCGTAATCTGGGAATCCTAAAGAGAAAACAAAATGATTGGAAAGCCGTTGAAGAACTTACCTCCAAACTTAGAAAGTTCGACCCCAACGATCCTGTAAAATACGATTTTGCTTTGTTTGGAATGGGTGTGAATTTGTAAGTTTAATTACTTTTGCAAAAAACCATCATATGAGAATCGACATCCTTACCATATTTCCTGAAATGTTTGACGGCCCATTTTCGCATTCAATTATAAAAAGGGCAAAAGAAAAAGGGCTTGTTGAAATACATCTCCATGATATCAGGGATTATTCCACAAACAAACATAAAAGGGTAGATGATTATCCATTTGGAGGAGGGGCAGGAATGGTTATGATGATTGAGCCTATAGCTGATTGTATTGATAAACTCAAAGCTGAAAGGGAGTATGATGAAGTTATATTTCTTACTCCTGATGGTGAATTACTCGACCAACCTTGCGCAAATAAATTGTCGCTGCTTAATAATGTTATTATGCTTTGCGGACATTATAAAGGAATTGACGAAAGACTGAGGCAACATTATATCACTAAAGAAATTTCTATTGGCGATTATGTATTGTCGGGTGGCGAATTGGCGGCAGCTGTGCTGTGCGATAGTATGATTCGGATTATTCCGGGAGTTATTGGAGATGAAACTTCTGCCTTGTCAGACTCTTTTCAGGATGGACTAATCTCTCCGCCTGTTTATACGCGACCTGCTGATTACAAAGGTTGGAAAGTTCCTGATGTACTACTCTCAGGTCATGAAAAGAATATAGATGAGTGGAGACACGAACAAGCTGTGAAAAGGACAAAGGAGAGAAGGCCGGGAATGGTTTAGACTTAAGTCCTGAGTCCTGAGTCCTAAGTCCTGAGTCCTGAGTCCTGAGTCCTAAGTCCTGGTGCCCAAAACAAATCCCAAACCTTAAAACTTATATCCTACTGAAATTTTAATTACGCTATTGTGAATCTTTTTGTTGTCTGCTTTGTACGGTAATAAGCTGTAGTCGTAACTTGCAGAAATAAATGCTCCGAATGGAAGGTTGGTGTGAGTTCCAATAACTAATGCAAAATCAGGACTTGTCATAACATCCTCATCTTTACCTTTGGTTATATTTCCATCCTGATCAATAACTTTGTAATTGTTGGTAAGATAAATTGATGCCTGTGGGCCTGCGAAAAAGCTAACAAATGGAATTGGTTTAACTCTCAATAATACTGGAATATCAATATAATCATATGAATAATCGGATTCCTGGATAGTTTCAAACACGCCTCCGATTTCTGCCTTTGTAATGTCAACATAGCCTTTCCTTGAATAATAAGCACCTGTCTCTACTCCAACGATTCCTAACAGAGAAACATCCAAAAACAATCCTCCATGAAAAGTCGTTTTGTAATATGATTGAACCATCCATTCGTTTCCAATTAGATTGGAAAAATTGATTCCTCCTTTTACTCCGTAATTAACTAATCCGGCGTAAGAGCTGCTATAACCTATGGTTACAAATAAAAAAATTATTGCTAAGCGTTTCATATCGTTTTGTTTTAAGTTTGCTGATGTAAAAGTAAAAAATTCAACTATTTTTGCAAAAAATAAATAATTCAGTTTTATTGTTTTGTAATTTAAAATTATTGCCTAAATTTGCACTCCTTTTAGGATGAGGTATAATTAACAAACTTATATATAGAATTGTAGCGATGAATCAAGCAGAAATAATGAAGGTAGCTCAGGGCTCCATGATTGAAAGAAAAGAATGGCCTGTGTTTGGTGCCGGTGATACTGTAACCGTTCACTATAAAATTAAAGAAGGTAACAAAGAAAGAATTCAGCCTTACCAAGGTGTTGTTATTCAAGTAAAAGGTGATGAAACTGTTAGAACTTTTACTGTTAGAAAGATATCAGGTAATATTGGAGTTGAAAGAATTTTCCCAATTCATTCGCCCTTTATTGAAAAGATTGAGGTTAATCGTCGCGGACACGTTAGAAGAGCTCGTATTTTTTATCTTCGTGATCTTCGTGGTAAAAAAGCAAGAATTAAAGAAAGGAAATACTAAGAAATTTCTGTTTCCAAAAGAAAGTATATACAAGCCCTTGATTATGAGGGCTTTTTTTTTATTCGCTTTTTCTTTATTATTTTAATTGCTCTTACTATTTTCGCAGGAAATATTGAATAATCATTTTTACAATCATAAATAAATCAATTTGATATGAAACAGCTTATTGAATGTGTACCAAACTTCAGTGAAGGGCGCGATATGAATATTATCAAGCAAATCACTAATGAAATTGAAGCAGTTGATGGTGTTAAACTCCTTGATGTTGATCCGGGTAAAGCTACAAATCGCACCGTAGTTACTTTGGTTGGAACTCCCGACGAAGTTATTGAAGCTGCATTTAGGGCAGTTAAAAAAGCTTCTCAGCTTATTGATATGAGTAAACATAAAGGTGAACACCCACGAATGGGAGCTACAGATGTGTGCCCTTTAGTTCCTGTTGCTAACATTTCTATGGAAGAGGTCGTTAAATACGCTCATAAGCTTGCAGAAAGAATTGGTAAAGAACTTTCAATTCCTGTTTATTGCTACGAGAGTGCAGCCAAGCTTCCGGAGAGAAGAAATTTGGCGAATTGTAGAAGTGGTGAGTATGAAGGATTACCTGCAAAACTAAAAAAGCCTGAGTGGAAACCCGATTTTGGACCTGCTGAGTTTAATGCAAAAGCCGGCGCTACTGCTGTTGGTGCTCGCGATTTCTTAGTTGCATACAATATAAATCTTAATACTACTTCAACCAGAAGGGCTAATGCAATTGCTTTTGATGTTAGGGAAAAAGGTCGTGTGAAGAGAGACGGAGACCCGGTTACAGGTAAGAAAGTTTTGGATGAAAAAGGAAACCCTGTTTACATTCCTGGAACTCTTAAAGCTGTTAAAGCAATTGGTTGGTTTATTGAAGAATATGGAATTGCTCAAATATCAATGAATCTTACAAATATTAGCATCACTCCTGTGCATGTTGCTTTCGAGGAAGTTTGTAATAAAGCTAATGAAAGAGGAATTAGAGTTACAGGTTCTGAGCTTGTCGGACTTGTGCCTAAGAAAACATTAATAGATGCCGGTAAATATTTTTTGGCAAAACAACAAAGAAGTCTTGGTGTATCTGAAGCCGAAATTATAAAAATTGCCGTTAAATCATTAGGCTTAGACGATCTCAAGCCTTTCAACCCTAAAGAAAAGGTTATTGAATATCTTCTTGAGGATAATGCAGATAAGAAGCTTGTAAATATGAATCTTACTGAATTTGCAAACGAAACAGCTAGCGAATCGCCTGCTCCGGGTGGTGGCTCAATATCTGCTTATGTTGCTGCTCTTGGAGTATCTCTTGGTACAATGGTTGCCAACCTTTCATCTCATAAGCGCGGATGGGACGATAAATGGGAATATTTTAGTGAATGGGCTGAAAAAGGCCAGGCTATTAAAGAGGAGCTGCTGTATCTTGTTGATGAAGACACTAATGCTTTCAACAAAATTATGGATGCTTTCGGCTTGCCAAACTCTTCCGATGCTGACAAAAAAGCACGTAAACAAGCAATTGAAGATGCTACAAAATACGCAATTGAGATTCCATTCAGAGTTATGAAAAAATCTTATGAAGCTATGGAAGTAATTGAAGCTATGGCTGAAAAAGGCAATCCAAACTCTGTGACAGATGCAGGTGTAGGTGGTTTGTGCGCAAGAACTGCCGTAATTGGCGCATTCCTTAACGTGAAAATAAACGGTCAAGGGCTGGAAGATAAAAAATTCTTTGACAAAATCATGAAGGAAGCAATATCTATAGAAGCTAAAGCTAGAAAAAAAGAAGAAGATATTTTGAAGATTGTTGAAAGCAAAATTGCTTAATAAGCATGATTAAAAAGCCTACTTTAATTGTAAGTGAGTCAATTTGCAGGAAAAACATTGCCAAAATGTATTCAAAAGCAATTGCATCAAATACAGTTCTTAGGCCGCATTTTAAAACACATCAGAATATTACAATAGGGGAGTGGTATAGAGAAGTAGGTATTAGTAAAATTGCTGTTTCCTCTGTTTCAATGGCGAAGATGTTTGCTGATCAAGGGTGGACTGATATTTTAATAGCTTTTCCCTTTAACCCGAATGAAATTGAAGAAATTCACAATTTAGCTAATCATACAAATCTAGGATTGCTGGTCTCATGCATAGATTCTGCCGAATTAGCTTCAACTATTGTTAAGTCATCTCTGGATATATACATCAAAATTGATGTTGGAACTCACAGAACCGGTTTTCTTCCGGATAATATTGGAGAAATTTCAAAAGCTCTTGAGTATATTTCAAGTAATAAGTGTTTGAAATTCAGGGGATTTGTTGCTCATGCCGGTCATACTTATGGTTCTTCAAATCATGACGAAATTCGATCAATATACAGAATTGGAGTGGGCGCTTTGCTTAAGCTTAAAAAACAGTTCTCAGTTGAGTTTTCTGATATCATTATTTCATGGGGAGATACTCCTTCTTGCAGTATAATTAATGATTTTGAAGGTGTTGATGAGATAAGACCCGGCAATTTTGTCTTTTACGATTTGATGCAACATAATATAAATGTGTGTAAACCAAACGAAATAGCCTTGATAGTTGCATGCCCTGTTGTTGCAAAACATACTGATAGAAATGAAATAGTAATATATGGGGGGGCAGTACATTTATCTAAAGATAGCATTCTTGTTGATGGAAAAAATGTTTTTGGATTGATGGTGAGATTGTCAAATGATTTAAGTTGGTCGTTTTTTGAAGATAATGTTTATGTTGATAGAATATCTCAGGAACATGGAGTTATAAAAGTTTCCAATGAAATAATTAACGAATTGGCGATTGGCGATTTTATTGGAATTGTTCCGGTTCATTCTTGTCTAACAGCTGATCTTGTTAAAGATTTTATTTTTATTGCTTAGCAAATGACTGAATATAAAAACATATCTATAGATGACTTTAATTATGAATTGCCGGAAGGGTTTATAGCTTCTCATCCATTGCCTGAAAGGGATAGTTCAAAGTTGTTAGTGTGTAAAAATGGTGCTATTTCTGAGGATGTTTTTAATCAGATACATAAATACTTGCCTGAAGATAGTCTGCTTGTTTTTAACGATACTAAGGTTGTCCAAGCCAGAATTGAGTTTTATAAAAACACCGGAGCCAGACTTGAAGTGTTTTGTCTTCAACCTGCTGAGGGTAAAGATGTGCAGGTTTCTCTTTCAAAATGCAGTCCTGTGAAATGGAAATGCCTTGTGGGAAATGCAAAAAAATGGAAAGATGGTTTTCTTGAAATTAAAAGTATAAATGAAAATATTGTTTTAAGAGCCAGGCAAGTTGGTACTGAAGAAGATGCTCGTATTATTGAGTTTTCATGGGAGCCGGCAAGCATGTCGTTTGCTGAGATTCTAGACCATATAGGTAAAACACCTCTTCCACCATATATTGATAGAAACCCTGTAGAAGAGGATAAAAGCAGATATCAAACAATTTACGCCAGTAAAGAAGGCTCAGTAGCTGCTCCCACTGCCGGATTGCATTTTACTTCCAATGTTTTATCGGATTTGCATAAAAAAAACATTCAAATAGCAAACCTGACACTTCATGTTGGTGCCGGAACTTTTAAGCCTGTTTCAGCTAAAAGTATTGGAGATCATAGCATGCATTCTGAAGAGATTTATATCGATCTTAATACTCTTTTAAAACTAAAGCAATACTCGGGTAAGACTATAATATGTGTAGGTACTACCTCTGTTAGAACCCTTGAGTCTCTGTATTGGTGGGGAGTAAAGTTAATTGAAGAATATATTCCTGATAACCACTTTTTTGAATTATCTCAATGGTTTCCTTATAAGTATGTGCTTAATTCCATTGATTTTCGCGATGCACTTGATGCCTTGATTGATTATTTGCAAAAGAATAATTTATCTTATATAAAAGGAAAAACTGAGTTGATAATAGTTCCGGGTTATGAATATAAAACTACCAAGATTTTGATTACTAACTTTCATCAGCCTAAAAGCACTCTATTGTTGCTTGTTGCAGCTTTTGTTGGTAATGTTTGGAAAGAAGCATATCAATATGCCGTAAATAATAAATTTCGATTTTTAAGCTATGGTGATAGCTGTTTGTTTTTTAAATCACCATCAAAATAATTACTTCCTAAATTCAAGTAATTAATGCAACTTTTTACGAGGATATAAAGTAAATAATATTT
>JAGXRQ010000069.1 GCA_018335675.1 Bacteroidota bacterium
CCTGGCAGCGATACATCTGAACATTCTTTTGTTTCCCTCGCTTGTGCACTTTTGTACTTGAGCAATGAGGACATGATTTAATGATTCTTTTCTCTATACGCTCTTGCTTCACATTCTCTAATACTTGACCTTTTAACTCAAAGTCTTTTAATAAGTCATCAAGTAATTGCTCTTGTGATGCTCCTGTTAACTCTTGGAATAAGTTGCGGATTTCTTGTATTGTTTTCATTTGGCAAAGATAATATATTTGCTGATATATTTAGAACTTAGCTACAAATAGTTAAAAACCTACTATAAGTTAACTATTTTTCATGCGTAATTTAACCTTTGTTATTAGTTTGTATTGCTGCAATGCAGTATTTGAAATGTTTTTCTGATATAAACATTATTAATAATCCTTGTATTACTTTTGCAAATCTCATTTATTAACATTTCCAATGAACTATTATAACTTCTTCAAAGCAAATTACGGAATATTACTTTTCGGAGGTATCCTGGTATTTTTTAGCAATTTCGGACAAGCTTTCCTGCTTTCATTATACATTCCTTCAATTCTTGAGTCATTTGAAATTACCAGATCTGAATATAGCCTATTATATTCATCTGCAACACTATTAAGTGCATTTACAATCATTTTTGCAGGAAAGATGATCGACCGATTTGATTTAAAAAAGTTTGCCTTTTTAGTGATTTTAGGATTTGCTACTGCATGCATGGTAGCAGCATTGTCTATAAACATTGTAATGCTGTTTTTTGCCGTTTTTTTGTTAAGATTTTTTGGACAAGGGATGCTAAGTCATACTGCTATGACAACTATGGGTAGATATTTTCATCTTGCAAGAGGCAAAGCATTAAGTATTTCATATCTAGGGTTCCCTATTGGAGAAGCAATTCTACCGCTGACAATAATTAGTGTAATTGCAATTGCAGGATGGAGAGAAACATTTATGATTACTGCTGCTCTGGTTGTTTTGGTTTTAATGCCAATAGCAATGATAATTATTTCGCGCTTCAAACCCGACGATATTATTGAACAGCCATCAAAAGATACAACAGCAAAAAATGAAAAAATAAATTCTAAAGAAGGCATCAGCAATGAAAAAACATTCTCACAAAGAGACGTTTTAAAAAGCAAATATTTTATTTACTTCGCTCCAACCGTAATGCTTATCGGGTTTACACTTACGGCATTGTTTTTTTTTCAAACTTTTATAGCAGACTTTAAGGGCTGGCCTTTAGAACTTATGGCCGGAGGTATAACAGGGTATGCTTCTGCATCAATAGTTTTTTCTATTATAGCAGGCCCTCTTATTGATAAGTTCACTGCAAGAAAAATATTTCCATTTGTTCTTTTGCCTTTAGCAAGTGGGATTGTAGTATTAAGTTTATTTACTCATCCTATCGCGCCTGTGTTCTTCTGGACACTTGCAGGTATAACAGCAGGTATTCAAAGCCCCGTAATAAATGCACTCTATGCAGAAGTATTCGGTGTAAAAACCCTAGGCAGCGTGCGCAGCCTGTTTACTTTTGTAATGGTATTCAGCACAGCATTGGGACCAATAGTTTATAGCCTTCTGCTTGATGTTGGATTATCGTATAACAGCATTCACTATATAATTGCAGGTATTATAGTTTTGGCTTCAGCAAGTGTGTTTTATTTTCGTAAATAGTGTTATAATAAAAAAAGCATTCTAAGCTCCACTTTCAGGACTAGGCAAAGTCCTAAGTCCTGAGTCCTAAGTCCTGAGTCCTAAGTCCTGAGTCCTAAGTCCTGAGTCCTGAGTCAAGCAGAAATGTCTGCAGCTCCACCTCTTAGGGGGTCGGGGGGTAATGGGATTGTAAAGATTGAAGATTCATAATCTTTCTCGCCACTAAGTTCACAAAGGTTTTCACAAAGGGCACTAAGTTTTCTTTGTGTGCTTTGTGCCTTCTTTGTGCTCATTGTGTTTAAAAAAAAAACTTCGCAAAAACCGCAAAGACTTCTCAAAAAGCGCAAACATAACTGATGCATTAATCAGTGAAAATCAGCATAATCAGTGTTATCAGTGTTCCTATTAAAAGATCCGAAAATCGAAACAAATTCAAAAAAATCAAATTCAAAAAAAATAAACCACAAAGTACACAAAGAAAGCACTAAGGGCACAAATAAAATTCTATGATTTAGAATTACATCAATAATCTGCGGCAATCAGCGTTATCTGCGGGCAAAAATCTCCCGCAGATAACGCAGATTTTCGCAGAACAGAGCAACCAATGTTGCCTTTGGCAACCTCTGCGCTACCTTGCGTTTAATCATTTTGCGACCTTTACGTGGAAACACTTCACTGGAAATAAAAAATCAAGGTTTTTTATTCCTCGCAAAAACCGCTAAGACTTCGCAAAAACCGCAAATATAACTGATGCATTAATCAGTGGAAATCAGTATAATCAGTGTTATCAGTGTTCCTATTAAAAGATCCGAAAATCGAAACAAATTCAAAAAAATCAAATTCAAAATAAAATAAACCACAAAGTACACAAAGAAAGCACTAAGGGCACAAAGAAAATTCTATGATTTAGAATTACATCAATAATCTGCGGCAATCAGCGAAATCTGCGGGCAAAAATCTCCCGCAGATAACACAGATTTTCGCAGAACAGAGAAACCAATGTTGTCTTTGGCAAACTCTGCGCAATTTTGCGTTCAAGCATTTTGCGACCTTGGCGTGGAAAGATTGTGAAGATTGAAGATTTGTAAGATTCATAAGATTAAGATCTCATTAGCACATTGGCACATTAGCACATTGGCACATTATCACATTGCCCTAACCCCTATCAACTATCCCTCCTTCTCCAATCTCTTAAAGCCTTCTCCTAAAACCTGAGAAGCATCGATAACAGTTAAAAAGGCCTTTGGGTCAATTTCGTGGATATAATCCTGAAGAGTTGGTAATTCGCGCCTTGTTACATTAACAAATAAAATCTTTTTATCATCGCCTTTGTACATTCCTTTGCCTTCTATAACTGTACCTCCCCTTTCAAGGTCGACAAGGATTTTTTCGCTTATTTCCTTATACTTATCAGATATAATGAAGAGAGTTTTTTCATAACTCAAGCCTTCCAAAATTCCATCTATAACTTTTCCTGTAATATATATCACTATCCACGAATATAGAGGAATTCTCCAATCTTGAAATACAACAAGCCCAATTAAAACTATCAATGAGTCAACAATAATTAACGACTGTCCTATTGGTATACGTGAAAATTTAGTAAGTATCATTGCAATAATGGTAGAACCTCCGGAGGTTGCTCTAGCCCTAAATATTAATCCCAATCCAAACCCAATTAATACTCCACCAAAAATAGAAGACAAAAGAGCGTCGTCGGGCACCAATGGTTCACTTCCCCATAAGTATGACAATCCGTCAATAAATACTGAAGCTAAAACAAATCCCACAACAGTTTTGATTCCGAACTTAGGACCAAGCAATCTGACACCTATTATTGCGAGAGGAATGTTGAAAGCCAAACCTGTTAAACCAATAGGAATATTAAATAAATCGTTCAATACAATACCAATTCCATATACTCCACCTGGTACTATCTTATGAGGTGCTATAAAAAACACATAGCCCAAAGCCATAATAAAAGAGCCAAATGTTATTAATGAATAAGCCAAAAACCATTTACGAGAGAATAGTTTTTCTTTTGTTACGTATGCCATAATGATTTGAGATTTGAGATTATTAATGAATTTTTCTAATTCTCATTTTTTTGTGCAAAATTAATTACATTTTACGAACTAAATAGTGGGTAAGTAATAAATTGATATTCTTTGAAAATGCTCTTCGCAAATTTCGCAAAGCTTATAATTTGTTGCTTTTGTGTATTTTAAACTTTGCGTTTATTGTGTGGAATAAAAACAAACACTCAGCAAATCAATTAATGGCTATCTAGATATAACTTTAAAAATCAAAACAAAAAGTATGACATTTACTACAAAAAGCTAATGAATTTATTTACTTTTGCTTGTCAAAAAAAAGCTATAACATCATGAATAATACCTCCACGAAAAAAATTAAAAGCGCCCTAATTTCAATCTTCTACAAAGAACCTGCAAAAGAGCTAATTGAAGCATTGCATAAAAACGGAGTACACATGTACTCAACAGGAGGCACCCTCGATTATATTCAAAGCCTAGGATTTTCAGCAACTGCTATTGAAGAATTAACAGGCTACCCAAGCATTCTTGGCGGAAGAGTAAAAACACTG
This sequence comes from Bacteroidota bacterium, assembly GCA_018335675.1. Classification (GTDB taxonomy): domain Bacteria; phylum Bacteroidota; class Bacteroidia; order Bacteroidales; family UBA7960; genus PWND01. Next base: position 4,255 of record JAGXRQ010000069.1, read on the forward strand.
CATCCAAAAGTATTTGGCGGTATTTTGGCAAGACAAAGTAAGCCTGAAGATATTAATCATCTTGCGGAATACGAAATTCCTTGCATTGATATGGTTATAGTTGATTTATATCCTTTTGAGGAAACATTGAAAAGCAAAGCTACTCATCAGGAAATTATTGAGAAGATTGACATAGGAGGCATCTCATTAATCAGAGCTGCTGCTAAAAACTTTAATGATGTTGTAATAATCCCGTCACAAAAATATTTTCATAAGGGTGTCGAAATTCTCAATAATCAGAACGCAGAAACTACGATTGAAGAAAGACAGTTTCTTGCAGGGGCTGCTTTTAGCGTTTCCAGCCATTACGACACTTCAATATTCTCATACTTCAATAAAGATGAAAGCATAGATGTGTTCAAATGCAGCATTGAGGAAACTAACACATTGAGGTACGGAGAAAACCCACACCAATGGGGTAAATTTTATGGTAATTATCATGAAATGTTTGAACAGCTTAATGGAAAAGAATTGTCTTACAACAATATTCTGGATATAGATGCTGCCATGAATCTGATGGCAGAGTTTACCGCGCCTTCATTTGCAATCATAAAGCACAATACTGCATGTGGTATGGCAAGCAGGGAAAATCTTGAAGAAGCATATAAAGTTGCACTTTCATCTGACCCAGTGTCGGCCTTTGGAGGAATTTTACTTGCAAATCGCAACATTACTGAAAAAAATGCGTATCAGATAACTGAGTTGTTCTTTGAAGTAATTATTGCTCCCGAATATGACCAAAAAGCGCTAAGCATTCTCTGTGAAAAGAAAAACAGGATTATCCTGAGGTTGAAGGATCAAACATTGCAAAATAAATTTTTCCGAACTGCATTAAACGGCGTATTATGCCAGATGAGAGACAATGTGATGACTCCGGAAAATGAATGGCAATTTGCAACAACCCTTAAACCCGGAGAAAGTGAAAAGGTGGATCTGATGTTTGCAAACAAACTTGTAAAGCACACAAAATCGAATGCGATTGTGCTGGTAAAAAACCAACAATTAATTGGAAGTGGAACAGGTCAAACATCTCGCGTTGATGCACTTATGCATGCAATAGCAAAAGCGAAAGAGCATGGACACGACCTTAAAGGAGCAGTGATGGCATCTGATGCGTTTTTCCCATTTCCTGATTGCGTTGAAATTGCTCATAATGAAGGTATAATGACTGTAATCCAACCGGGAGGATCCATCAAAGACAAAGACTCTATCGATTATTGCAATAAAAATAACATTGCAATGGTCTTTACAGGCAAGAGGCATTTTAAACATTAATAACAAATAAATTTTTATCAATATGGGCCTATTTTCTTTTTTAACCAAGGAACTTGCTATCGACCTTGGAACAGCAAACACAATTATCATCCACAACGACAAAATAGTAGTAGAAGAGCCTTCGATAGTGGCGATGGAAAGAGCCACAAATAAAGTGATTGCAGTTGGCCGACAGGCAATGTTAATGCATGGCAAAACGCACGAAAACATCAAAACACTCAGGCCATTAAGAGATGGAGTAATTGCAGATTTTCAGGCTGCTGAAGCTATGATAAGGGCAATGATAAAAATGACCGACACAAAAAAACCTTTATTCCCGCCTTCTCTGAAAATGGTTATATGTATTCCTTCAGGTATTACTGAAGTTGAAGAAAGAGCTGTTAGAGATTCTTGCGAACAGGCTGGAGCAAAAGAAGTTAGATTGATTCATGAACCAATGGCAGCTGCAATCGGAATTGGGATTGATGTTCTTGAACCTACGGGAAATATCGTTATAGATATCGGTGGTGGAACATCAGAAATTGCGGTAATTGCACTTGGAGGTATTGTTTGCAACAAATCTATTCGTATTGCAGGTGATGATTTCAATAGCGATATTGAAGAATACATGAGAAAACAACATAATATTCTTATTGGAGAAAGAACTTCAGAAAGAATAAAAATAGAAGTTGGAGCCGCAATGACAGAAATCGACAATCCTCCTGCTGATATTGCAGTTCACGGAAGAGACATGATGACAGGAATTCCAAAAGAAATAATTGTAAATTATTCAGAAATAGCTCAGGCACTTGATAAATCGTTAACTAAAATCGAAGCGGCTGTGCTTAACGCACTTGAAATGACTCCTCCCGAACTTGCTGCCGATATTTACCGTACAGGTATTTATATGGCAGGTGGTGGTGCATTGCTGAGGGGCTTCGATAAAAGAATTGCACTGAAAACAAAATTGCCGGTTCATCTGGCAGAAGATCCTTTGAGAGCTGTTGCAAGAGGTACTGGTATAGCTTTGAAGAATTTCGACAAGTTCCCATTCCTCATTAAATAATATCAATCTGAAAGTATCAGAATATGCGCAATATCTTCAATTTCATTATAAAGCAGCAATTTTTCTTCCTATTCTTGCTGCTTGAAGTAATTGCATTTATCCTTATTGTTCAGAATCATTATTACCAAAGAAGTCTTTTTATGAATACTGCAAATGTTTTTTCAGGAAACATTTACGAATCGTATTCAAACTTCAGAGGTTATTTAACATTGAAGCATACTAACCAATTACTTTCCGAAGAAATAGCCGCATTAAAAGGATATACAAGAAATTCCTATCTAATAAACGATAGAAATGTTTTTCAATATAGAGATACTGTATTTCAAAAGCAATACACATATCTCAATGCCAAAGTTATCAGAAACTCGGTTTACGATAGAAACAATCATATAACTCTTAACAAAGGTCGGAAACACGGAATTGAGCCGGACATGGGAATAATAACCTACAACGGTGTAATTGGCATTATAACGAATGTATCAAACAATTTTTCAACTGCTATAAGTCTTCTTCATGGTAATTCAATGATTTCGGCAAGACATAAAAACAGCAGGCATCTTGGTACTCTAATTTGGGAAGGATATAATTACAGAAAAGCCACATTCATACATCTGCCTCCGCATGTAGCTGTGAATATCGGAGACACCATTGAAACAAGTGGATACTCTCATGTTTTTCCTGAAAATATTCCTATTGGCATTATTTCAGATTTCGAAGTAAAAAAAGGTGACAATTTTTACACAATTGAAATTGAACTTTTTGTTGATTTTAACAGCATTGAATATGTTAGCATTGTGAAAAATCTTTTGAAAGATGAGCAATTAATTTTAGAAACAAATTCAAAAATTAACGGCACCAACTAAGATAATTATGGGAACTCAGGTTTTAAAATATATTGCTAAGTTTTTCTTTTTGGTATTATTGCAAATCTTAATATTTGACCAGTTGAGATTTAGCGGTTATATAAGTCCTTACATTTATATTATTTTCATACTTAACCTCCCACTAAATTTCTCAAAAACTGCAAATCTGCTTTTGGCATTTGCCATCGGAATAACAATAGATATTTTTTCGGATTCCCTGGGAATTCACACTGCCGCTACTGTATTTATGGCGTTTTGCAGACCATCTGTTATAAACCTGATTTCAACCAAAAAGGAATTTGAAGAAGAAGCAATTCCATCTATAGGCTATATGGGCATTAGATGGATAATCCCCTATACTATTATCCTGGTTTTTCTACATCATACTTTTTTGTTTTTTGCTGAAATTTTCTCCCTGAAAGAATTCTGGGCAACAATAAGCAGAGCTTTTATAAGTTCATTCTTCTCATTTATTATTATCCTCATCACTCATTATCTGTTTGATAAGATTGCTAAAAAATAAACAGTTGCGGTTAATTTTTCTAAAAACTTTTTTGATAGCCCTAAAATGAGGTATTTTTGTTCTATAAAAATCATAATTACATGCAAAGATTAATTATTGTTACTGTTTTAATTTCTTTTCTACTTGTAGGATGTAGCCCTAAAGAAGAAAAGCGCGAAAATTACTTTATCATAAAAGGAAAATTAAAAAATGCTGCCAATATCCGATTTGGAATTGACGAGCTTACTCCAAAAGACCTTGTTCCTGTTGATAGCATATTTACTGACAATGAAGGTAAATTTGCTTATAGAAGCCTTAACATCGAAGATGCAGGTTTCTATATTTTAAGAATAAACAGAATTAACTCCCTAACACTGTTAATAGAGCCCGGAGAAGTTGTTAGCCTTACAGGCGACGCAAACAATATACTTAAAACTGCTGAAATAGATGGATCTGCCGGCTCTAATCTAATGCTAAAACTTAACAGAAAACTTGCACAAAGTTATAATGTGCTCGATTCATTAGCCGACCTATACAGAGAAAGCAGATATTTACCCGAATTCGACAACATTCGTCAAACTCTTAATGCTGAGTATGTTAGAATCTATGAAGGACAAAAAAATTTTGTACAAAAGTTTATTAAGAACAATCCTGAATCTCTTGCCTCTATTATTGCTTTAAACCAATACCTTGGAGCCAGAATGCTTCTTACAATGTCAGAAAATTTCGAACTATTTGAAAGCCTTAGCAATAGTTTATCTGCTATTTACCCCACGAACAAGCACGTGATAGACCTTAAAAGACAGATTAGTAATTTTAAAAGAAGAAGTTTTCAGCGCCAACAAGCCGAAGAGCAACTCGCCCTAGGGAAAAAAGCACCTGAAATTCTGATGAATAATAACTTTGGAACACCAACTGCACTCTCATCTCTATCAGGTAAGTTTGTTTTAATAGACTTTTGGGCAAATTGGTGCGACTTATGTTTAGAAAACAACGAAAAGCTCAAACATATTCACAGTCTTTATAAGAAACAAGGATTTGAAATATATGCAGTATCTCTCGACCGCAGCATAAATGAATGGCAACAAGGAATTGATAAATTGAAGGCAAATTGGATACACGTAAGCGATCTTCAATTTTGGAACAGCCCTGTGATTGGACTATACAATATAGATGGGCTACCATTCAATGTATTAATTGACAGAGAAGGCATTATTATAGGCAAGAATCTCGCCCCCGAAGAACTTGAAGAAATACTAAGCAAAAAGCTTAAATAATAAGCCTATATGTTTATTTTTGCATATAAGCTTATTATTATGAAATTAAAAACTCCACTATTCCTATCTTTTCTCATCGTAATTAATGTTATTGTTTCTGCTGAAAAGCCATACTTTCAGCAACAAGTAAACAATACAATCAATGTTATTTTAGATGATGAGAATCATATAATAAATGCCCAAATTGAAATTGAATATATAAATAATAGTCCCGACACTTTAAATTTCATTTATATTCACCTATGGCCCAATGCCTATAGCAGCAATAAAACTGCATTTGCCAAACAAAGCTTAAAAAACGGCAAAAAAGATTTTTATTTTGCAACAGACAATGAAAGAGGATATATAGACAGTTTGGACTTCAAAATCAACTCCATTTCTGCAAATTGGCAGCTAGATGACCTTAACCCTGACATTGCAAAATTACTTCTAAATTCGCCACTTTTACCGGGAGATACAATATTCATAAATACTCCGTTCAGAGTAAAATTTCCAGATTCATCGTTTAGTAGATTGGGACATAATGGGCAGGCTTACTATGCAACACAATGGTATCCAAAGCCAGCTGTGTACGACAAATTTGGTTGGCACCCTATGCCCTATTTATTCAACGGAGAGTTTTATTCAGAATTTGGCAATTTCGATGTACACATAACCTTGCCCGACAATTACATAGTAGCTGCATCAGGCGAATTGCTTACTCAGAGTGTAAGACAAAAGCTTGATTCAATAGCCGATGTTTGTCATAACATATTAAAAGATTACAACCTCCCTGATAATTATGACTTTCCAGAGTCATCGCAATCTTATAAAACACTTCACTTTAGAATAGAAAACGCACATGATTTTGCATGGGTTGCAGATAAAAGATTCTATGTAATATCTACATCTATCCAACTAAAATCAACCGGAAGAACTGTTTCAGGATATGGATTCTTTATTGAAAATTCACCGATTTGGGAACATTCTGCCGGATATATTAACAGGGTAATAAAGTATATGTCCGATTTAGTTGGTGAATACCCATACAACAGCTTTTCAGCAGTACAAACCCTTAAAAGCGGTGGAGCCAATATGGAATATCCCGGACTAACTACCATAGGCGACAAACTTGACGGCTTCCAGCTTGACAGAGTAATTGCCCATGAAGCAATTCATAATTGGTTTTATGGAATTTTAGCCTTTAACGAAAGACAACACCCCTGGCTAGATGAAGGTTTTACTTCATATTATGATCACAGATATTCCTACGAATACTATACAAATCTGAGTTTTATAGGTGGACTTGCAAATACAATAATTGGAGATTATTTTGATCTTTCACATTATCCATATATAAAACAAGCTGAAATTTCAGTTATAGCTCTACAAAGGCTTAACATAGATTTACCGGCATCTCTACACAGCACAGAACTTGATATGATTAATTACTTTGCAATGGTTTACAGCAAAGCAAATATGAGCATAAATCATCTTGAAAAGTACCTGGGAACCGATGAATTTGACCGTATTGTTAAGCAATTTTATAATGAATGGAAATTTAAACATCCGACACCAAGCGACTTAAGAACGATTTTCGAAAAAGAATCGGATAAAAATCTAAGCTGGTTTTTTGATGATTTAATTGGAAGCACAAAACTTGCGGATTATAGCATTAAAAAAGTAAAGAAAGATTATTCCAACTATTATATAACGATTAAAAACAAAGGAGAAATAAATTCGCCTGTGCCAATATCAGCCTTACTTAATAATGAAATAATTCATACTGTTTGGGTTGAGGGTTTTTCGGGAAGCAGGGAGATAGAATTTCCAGGAGGCAATTACGACAGATTTACAATTGACCCAAATTATTACACTCTAGACTTTAACAGGGATAATAACAATTACTTCATTGGGAAAATATTTCCCAAAATAAACCCATTGCATTTACAACCATATTTTAGCATTGAAAACCCGCTTAAAACACAAATATTTGCATCACCGGTTATTGGCTGGAATAATAGCAGCGGCTTGATGCCCGGTTTAGCATTCTACAACCAAGTGGTTCCATTCAACTCAAACGAACTTTTTGCTATGCCAATGTATGGCTTTGACAACAACAGACTGCAAGGTGAGGCATGGGCATATAAAACATTTTTCAATAGAAAAAGCGATGGTTTGCATGCAATAAGAGCAGGCATAAGTTTAAAAAGCTATGGAACAGCCTCCGTTTATGAAGACAATGATTATTTTATTAGGATTCAGCCATCACTTAAAATTACGTTTAATAATAGTGCTGCGGTTTCAGACCTTACCAACTACATTACAATAAGGTCAATTTTTATAGACCGAGATAATCCTATTAAACTTTTTAATCAGCCAACAGAAGAAAAAAGGCTGAAGTACAGTGTGTACGAATTATCTTACCATCAATACCAAAACCATACAATAACCAAATACGAGATTAATGCTAGTCTGCAATTAGGAGAAAATCTAATAAAAGCTTGGGGCGACTATCGTTACTCATTCATTTATGACAAATCGGGAAAGGAGTTTAAAGTTAGATTGTTTGCAGGAAAGTTTTTCAGGTCGCCTGATTATTCAGACCCGGTTGATTATAGATTCAGACTTGGGAATCATTTAGGATTTCACGATTATTTATATGACAACACATACTTATCGAGAGGATATTATGGCAACTCATTTCTATATAATCAAACATACCAAAAAGACGGAGCTTTCCGTATTATTACTCCCGTGGGGCAAACATATAATTGGCTAGCTGCCTGCAACTTAACATTAGATATCCCATACATGCCTATGAGTCTTTTTGCCGATGTTGGCATATATGACGATGCACATAACTATTCAAAATACCCACCATACGTTGCTGGAATTCAAATTGAACCAATCAAAGATTTTATTTCCATTTACTTGCCTGTGTTTATTTCTCCTGAAATAGCCCATGCTGCAAATCTATCAACCGTCAACTATTTGCAGAAAATTTCCTTTACAATTAGATTTGACAAACTAAATCTTTTCGAACAATTAAAAGCAATTACTTCATACTTATATTAAAAATCCAAAATCAGATTGGATAATATTACTGTTATTCGTACTTTTACGTTTCGTATTTTAAGAAAACAATTTTATAAGCAACTAAATTATAAACCTAACAATTTTTATTATGAGTAAAGTATTAAGCGGCCTTAAGCCAAAAGCAGTATGGGAAATATTCGAACAAATTTGCAACATTCCTCATCCATCAAAGCATGAAGACAAAATAATTGAATTCACTTTAAATTTTGGTAAAAAACTAGGACTAGAAACAGTTCAGGACAAAGTAGGCAATGTTTTAATCAGAAAACCTGCTACTCCCGGAATGGAAAAATGCAAAACAATAACTCTTCAAGGGCATTTGGACATGGTTCCACAGAAAAACAATGACAAAAAGCATAATTTCGAAAAAGACCCAATTCAGCCGGTTATTGATGGGGAATGGGTTAGAGCAAACGGAACAACACTCGGTGCTGACAATGGAATTGGTGCAGCAGCGGCTTTAGCTGTACTTCAAGACAAAACTTTAAAACATGGACCTATTGAATGTCTTTTCACTATAGATGAAGAAACCGGGATGACTGGTGCATTTGGATTAAAACCTGGATTTTTAAAAGGTGATATCCTTATAAACTTAGATTCAGAAGATGAAGGCGAGCTTTATATCGGATGCGCCGGAGGAATTGACACTACAGCTGTTTTCAAATACAAAGAAGAAAAAACTCCTTCAGACCATGTAGCTTACAAAGTTGAAGTTAAAGGTCTTAAAGGTGGTCACTCAGGTCTGGATATTAACCTGGGAAGAGGAAATGCCAATAAAATATTAAATCGCATTTTGTGGGATGCAAATCGCAACATGGGATTAATGCTTTCTTCTATTGAAGGTGGAAGCCTTAGAAATGCTATTCCAAGAGAATCGTCTGCCATAGTTACTGTTCCTGAAGCCAATGCAAAAAAGTTTGAAAAACTTGTAAAAACAACAGAATCTATCGTTATAAATGAGCTAGGCACAATTGACCCAGGCGTTTCTGTAAAAGCAAAGAAAACTACTTTACCCGAAAAAGTTATTGATAACAAAGTGTCTAGCAAGTTTTTCAATGCAATTTATGGCTGTCCAAACGGAGTTTTAAGAATGATTGGCGATATGCCCGAAGTTGTTGAAACAAGCACTAACCTTGCAATAATAAAATCAGGAAAAGGGAAAATTGAGGTTGCATCTCTGCAGAGAAGCTCTGTTGATTCAGCAAAAATTGACCTTGGCAATATGATTAGATCTGTATTCGAACTTGCTGGTGCAGATGTTGAACACGGAGGTGCATACCCTGGCTGGAAACCAAATGTAAACTCTCCAATTCTTAAAGCAATGAAGGATGTTTACAAGAAAAAATTCGGCAAAATTCCTGAACAGAAAGTAATTCATGCTGGCTTGGAATGCGGACTTATTGGTGGAGTTTATCCAAACCTTGATATGATATCATTCGGACCAACTATCAGACATCCTCATTCTCCAGATGAGAAGGTAAATATCAAGACTGTTCAGCTGTTTTACGACTTTTTGGTAGAAACTTTACAAAATGCTCCAAAAAAATAAAGAAAGTTTTTATTTAACTTATTGTCGGTTTAAATAATTTATTTATCTTTGCAGTCCTTAAAAACAGGCATTTTAATGTTATCTTTTTGATAATTAAGGAGCAGAGAGCTTAGAGAATTACAGACAATAAAAACAGCTATTTAAAATGAAAAGGACATATCAACCTTCGAAAAGAAGAAGAAAAAACAAACACGGATTCATGAAAAGAATGGAATCTGCCAATGGTCGCAAAGTATTAGCATCCAGAAGAGCAAAAGGAAGGAAAAGACTTACCGTGTCGAGTGAGAAAACTCACAAATAGAATTTCTTCAAGCAAATAATAGTATATATTCTATAGTAAAAGCAGAAGTCTGAGCATCAGATTTCTGCTTTGTTTATTTATTCAATTTAAGTTTATAAACGGTTTTTTATACTTTTGCTAATTATAAAACTCAAACACAATGTTTTTAAGAATTCTTGGAACTTTTATAATCATTTATGTTTTTTTCCGCATTTTTACCGGCATAATACTGCCTGCAATATTAAATTGGCAGCTTAAACGATATAAAAAGAAGTATTACAGCCAAAATCCACAAGCAAAAGAATCTCAGAGATATCGAAAAGGTGATGTAAATATTACCATGGATAACGGAAAAGAGAAATCCGACTCCGATAGCATTGGAGAATACGTTGATTTTGAGGACATAAAGGACAATGAAAAATAAAACAATATTAACACCATTAAATAAGACATTATGAAAAACCTGCTTGACCAACAATTTGAATGGAAAAAATCAGTAATATATTTTATTTTCATTGCAGTATTCGCATTACTATCAATTGCATACGTTAGTCCTGTTCTTGAAGGGAAGAAAATTTTACAATCTGATATTGTAAAGTTTGATGGTATGTCTAAAGAAATAAAAGACCACAGGAATGCAACGGGGGAAGAAGCTCTCTGGACAAATTCGATGTTTGGGGGAATGCCGGCATACCAGATTTCGGTTGAATACCCTAACAATATTTCTAATCTTTTGCATAGAACTATGACCTTAGGTCTTCCTCGACCTGCTGATATGATATTTCTATATTTTGTATGCTTCTTCATCTTTTTACTGCTTTTAAGAGTAAAACCATGGGTAGCATTCCTTGGGTCAGTTGCCTTTGCATTATCTTCATATAACTTCATAATAATAACTGCCGGCCATAACTCTAAAGCTGTTGCTATTGCTTATATGGCTCCGGTTTTGGGTTCAATTATTTATACTTTCAGAGGGAAATTTATTCCCGGCGCAATTTTGTTTACAATTTTCTTATCGTTACAAATATTCGCAAATCACTTCCAAATAACATATTATCTGCTAATCATTGTAATCTTCTATGGCCTATTTGAGTTGATTGACAAGATTAGAAAGAAAGAACTTGATGTATTTTTAAAAGCTCTTGGGGTTCTTGTTATTGCTGCAATTATCGCATTGGGCATTAATATAAGTCGCATTTGGACAACATACGAATATACTAGTGCAACAATGCGCGGAGGCTCTGAATTATCCTCAGAAGAACAAGCAAAGCGAAAAGGACTTGAAATTGACTACATTACCGCATGGAGTTACGGAGTAAGCGAATCATTCTCTTTAATGATTCCTAACGTAAAAGGAGGCTCTACCAAATCTATTGGAGAGAATAAATCAGCACTTAAAAATGTTGACTCCAGAATGAAAAATGAAATTGCGAATTATAATCATTACTGGGGCAACCAGCCTTTTACTTCAGGACCTGTATATATAGGCGCTATAATTATGTTTTTCTTTATTCTAAGTCTTTTCTACGTTAAGGGACCAATAAAACACGCTCTTTTAGCCGCTACAATACTATCAATAATGCTTGCCTGGGGTAAAAACTTTATGCCTCTAACTGAGTTTTTCGTGGATTATATTCCGGGATATAATAAATTCAGGGCAGTATCTATGACATTAACAATTGCTTCTCTTTGCATCCCTGCTATAGCCGCAATGGGAATTGCCAAAATTATTGAGAAGCCGGAAATATTCAATTTAAAAAACAAAAACCTATACATCAGTTTCGGCTTAACAGGCGGATTGGCACTATTGTTTTATTTATTCCCGGGATTTTTCTCCTTCTTAAGTCAACAGGAAGTGGAAATGGTAGAGGAAATCAAAAGGACTTCAGGAACTGAATTAAACCAACAATTAGCTCTTCTTCTGAATAATCTTGAAACAGCAAGAATTTCAATTTTTAAAGCTGATGCTATTAGAAGCTTTGGTTTTATTGCTCTATCAGCAATTTTATTGCTATCATTTACTATGGCAAGATTTAAACAAAATTTATTTATAATCGGATTAACTCTACTGATTATTTTCGATATGTGGACAATAAACCGTCGCTATTTAAATGATGACAATTTTACAACAAGAAGAAAAGTTGAAACTCCATTTACCAAATCTGCAGCAGACGACCTTATCCTAAAAGATAATGACAATGTAAGGGTTCTTGATATTACTGAAAGTACTTTTAATAGCACCCGTTCGTCTTACTTCCATAAGTCGGTTGGTGGCTACCATGGAGCCAAACTTCAAAGGTATCAGGATATAATAGACACTTATCTTACCAAATATATTATTCAAATTAACAACACACTTCCTACACTAGAAACAATGAATGAAGTGTATGATATGCTGTATAAAATGCCAGTTTTAAATATGCTTAATACAAGGTACATTATTATTCGTCAGGATATGATGCCAATTATTAACATACATACATCGGGCAACGCATGGTTTGTTGATGAATACATTTTGGCTGAAAATGCTAATGAAGAATTATTGTTATTAAATGATTTACAGCCGGAATTTACTGCAATTATCGATAAGCAATTTTCGGAATTATTAAACGATCTGAAATTTGGACACGACTCAATTGCAACAATTTCACTAATAGATTATAAACCGAATAAGCTGACTTACAAATCAATTACAGAAGAAAACTCTTTGGCAGTATTTTCTGAGATTTACTATCCAAAGGGATGGAAAGCATACATTAATGGAGAGCCCGTTCAGCACTTCAGAGCAAACTATATCTTAAGAGCAATGGTTGTTCCAGCAGGTGAAAATGAAATTGTTTTTGAGTTTAAACCAAAATCATATTTTGCAGGAGAGAAAATTGCACTCATATTTTCTATTTTGCTCGTTTTATTAATTGTAGGGTATTTTGGATATAAAATATATACTAAAGTAAAACCTTCACAAGCATAGATATGAACCGAAAAAAAGCGTTGATAATAACATACTACTGGCCTCCATCTGGAGGTTCGGGGGTTCAACGCTGGCTTAAGTTCTCAAAATATATGAGGGAATTCGGGTGGGAGCCGATTATTTACACTCCGTCGAATCCGGAATTTCCAATGGAAGATCAGTCGTTTTTAAAGGATATTCCTGATAATCTTACAGTAATTAAAAGACCAATTCGAGAACCATACAAATTCTATAAGTTTCTCAGCGGGAAAAAGCCTTCTGAAAAAGTGCAAACCGGGTTTCTCAATGAATCGTCAAAGCCCGGTTTTCTTGAAAAAGCATTCAGGTGGTTAAGAGGAAATCTGTTTATTCCTGATGCCCGAAAGTTTTGGATTAAGCCTTCTGTAAGGTTTCTATCAAAATGGATTAAAGAAAATCATATAGATATTGTTATAACTACCGGCCCACCTCATAGTATGCACTTAATCGGCAAAGCTTTGAAAGAAAAGCTAAATATAAAGTGGGTTGCTGATTTCCGTGATCCATGGACCGGCATCTATTATTTTGAACAACTCCAATTATCACAACAATCAAGAAAAAAACATAAAGAATTAGAGAAAAATTGTCTTGATGCCGCAGACCATATCATTACTGTTGGCAATAAAATGAAATCAGATTTTGAAATCATAACAAAAAACAACATCAGTGTCATTAACAATGGTTTTGATTCATCCGATTTTGAAAACCTTGAAGAAATTAAGCCCGACAAATTTCGAATAATGTACACCGGCAATTTCCTCCCCGACCAAAACCCTAAAGAACTTTGGGAGTCGTTAGGAGAATTAATTGCCACTGATATTACTTTTAAAAACAATCTGGAATTATGCTTTATTGGAAAAACTGATTCAAGCATAATTACCGACATTGAAATGAATGGGCTAAAAGGCAGCTTGAAACTCCTTTCATATCTGCACCACAATGAGATTCCCAAATTACAAAAACAAGCATATTTAATGCTTTTAAGCATTAATAGATTTAAAAATGCATCATATATTATAACCGGCAAAGTGTATGAATACCTGGCATCAGAAAAACCAATTCTGGCAATTTGCCCTGAGGATAGTGATGTGGCTATGATAATTAAAGAAACATCATCCGGCTGGATAATTCCATTCGGTGAGAAAGAGTTGATTAAATCTACTTTATTAAATGCTTATGAAGATTTTCTATCAGGCAGTAAACGCTTTAAAACTAACAATATAAGCAAATATTCGAGAAGAGAACTGACCAGGCAATTGTGTGATATGTTAAATACACAAATTCACAACTCAAATCATGACATTAAAGAATCAAGGTTTTAGATTTATAACAATTCGTGGTATAATTATATTACAAGCATTGCGTTAAATTAAAAACTACTTATGTTTTCAAATTTGACATTCATAATTAAGAAATCAATTATTATTTGTATTTGTTCATTTACAACAATTGTGATGACAAATGCAAATGCGATTACATTATCAGACAAGAGCACTGTACTTTCACTTGATTCTATTAGCGTAATAAATGAAAACGGCCATATTCAATTAGGCTGGACATTTACATCTGATGTCTTAGATGGTTATATAGAAATACATAGAGGTTTAGGAACAGGGTCATTCATGCCTATTGCCCAAGGCTCTTTTCCATCTTTTACATATATTGACAATGGGGTTAATGCAAATTCTCGTTCATATTACTATTATATAGTTGCAAGAGACCCTGGAGGCAATTCCTTTGCTGTGAGCGATGTTCATAAATCAATTTATTTAAGCCACCCATCATTTAACATCTGTAATCAAAACACAACACACTTTTGGGAAAACTACCTTGTAACAACATCATCAGGACAGCCACAACCTTTGCCTTCTCCTTTCAACGCATCCCGATTGTGGATGAAATATGAAGATAATGATTGGACAATTGCCAAAACAATTGACATTAACACTTCCAGAACTAACGCCTTCATTGATGAAAATGGGATATACTGCTTTTTTATCCAATCTTATAATACATCATCAGAAATAAGTTCGTCATCAAATACGAGATGCATTACAATAGATTTACTTAACAAACCTGATTATGCATATACTCAAAATGTAAGCGTAAGCTCAGATGACAATATAGATATAGCCATATTTGGCGACTACGATGCACCTCAGCCTTATTATGTTATTTGGAAATCAATAAATACTAATGACAACTTTCTTGTTTATGACACTATTGTTCCAAATAATTATACAACATATTTTACCGACACTGATGTTGATGTTAATTTAAACACGTATTATTACAAAACTGAACTATTAGACAGTTGCCAAAATATTGTATTATTCAGCAATATTACTAATTCAATATTATTAAAATCATCACCTTTTTCAAAAAATGAAAATTTTTTAAATTGGAATAATTATAACGGCTGGGATGCAGGGATTAACAGCTTTGAAATATACCGAAAAAGGTCGAATGACAATGAATTCACTCTTATTACATCACTCCCGCCAACATCTTCCAGCTATATAGACTTTAATTCAGATAACGAACTAAGTGGGGCAGATCAGGAAGTGTTTTATTATATAAAAGCCATTGAAAATAATGACAATTATTACGGGATTAAAGAAGAGTCGTACTCAAATATTTCAATTATCAGGAGAGATATTGAGGTTTTTATACCCAATGCATTTCGCCCAAACAGTAACATTGAAGTAAATCAATATTTCCAGCCAAATTTTGGTTTTTATGAGCCATCATATTATGAGATGATTATAATAAATAGATGGGGTAACACTGTTTTCAAAACACAAAACATAAATGACGCCTGGGATGGAAAAGTTTCAGGAATAATATCCCCTGCAGGAGTTTATTCATACGTAATTAAATACTCATATATTTCAGGAGAAATTAAAACCAAAATTGGAGTTGTAACCCTTTTAGAATAACCACCAACAAACTACTTCTTAAGCTTATCTTGAGATTTGCCAATCTTTTCAAATCCGCTCTTCAAATGCAAATCTCTTTGAGGGAAAGGAATCTCAATGTTATTATCATTGAATTTTTTATAAACAGCATAATAAAGCTGACTTCGTAAAACTCCCGGTTTTTGAATGTATTTGGATGTCCATACTCTTAATATAAAAACAAGCTCAGAATCTCCAAAATCGTCGAAAAGAACATCAGGTGGGGGGCTTTTTAATACGCCATCATTTTCCAGAGCAACTTCAACCAGTAATTTTTTTACTGTTTCCGGGTTCTCTTTATAATGAACAGGCACTTTAAAATTAAATCTCACTTTACGATCATTGTGACTCCAATTAATCACAGTAGAACTTATTAGATTAGAATTAGGAACTATGATAGAAATATTATCGTTTGTTATGATTGTTGTTGCGCGAGATGAAATATCAATTACATCGCCGGAGATTTTCTCGTCACTTTCAGTTATCACCTCAATTCTATCTCCAACTTTAATGGGTCTTTCAAATAAGATAACAAGGCCGCTAACAAAATTATTTGTAATGTTTTGCAAACCAAATCCAATACCTATACCAAGTGCACCCGCAATTATTGCCAAAAAGCTTAAATCAATGCCTGTAGCCTGAATTATGATCGTTAATCCAATCACAATAATAACATACCTAATTATAGTACTTACAGATTGTCTTACTCCTATATCTACATTATATCTTGCAAGTATTCTGTTTTGCAATAGCCTCTTAATAAAAGATGCTAACAAAAACAAAAGTGTTATTGAAATTATTACAAAAAGAATCAACGAGAGATTAATTGGATTTTTACCAAGGTAGAACAAGGGATAGTCTATAACCTCTCTCACTTTTTCGTATAACGAAACTAAATATTCCATAATGATTTGTTTTTTTCAATAATTAGAATGGAAAAAGAACAGGAATCATAAAGGTAGCAATAATCCAGAAAATAATATTCAAAGGTGTCCCAACTTTTACAAAATCCATAAATTTATAATTCCCTGCACCATAAATCATAGTGTTTGTTTGATACCCCACAGGAGTCATAAAGCTTGATGATGCTGCAAATGTAATAGCCATTAAGAAAGGTCGGGCATCCACTTCCATGCTAACCGCAGTTGCAATAGCAATTGGCGTTAACAAAACTGCACTAGCATTATTACTCATTACTCCGGTAAGCAATGAAGTAAAAATAAACAGCACTGAAACTATGGCAGTTGGCCCCATACTTCCAACAAGCCCAATCAGGCTGCTTGAAAGCAGGTCGGCTGCTCCACTCCTTTCCATTGCAACGCCAAGACTCATTGCACCGGCAAGCAAGAAAACTACTTTCCAGTCTATTGCTTTATAAGCATCTTCCATTGTTATACTTTTCGTGATCACAAGAAAAACACATCCTATTAGTGCTGCGACCATAATTGGCAAAACATTAAGAGATGCCAACACAATTATAGAAATAAATGTTAGCAAAACAGGGATAATCTTTTCTCTTTTATATTTTGGAAGACCTACCTGAGAGACAATCAAAAATGTATTTTTTCCTTGCAATTCAAGTTGTCTGAAAAAGTTAATATGATCCTTGTGCGCCTCTATAAGCAGAGTATCTCCAGATCTTAGCACTGTTCCGGCAACTTTTTCTCTCATTAACTCACCCCTATGCCTGATTGCTAATACAGTACCTCCATAATTCCTTTTAAAATCAATTTGTTTTATCGTTTTCCCTTCGAATTGACTATTTGGAGCTATTACAGCTTCAAATAAAACCAAATCATCATGTTCAATTTCGTCCTGAAACTTTAAATTTGCTTTTAAACCAATCCCTTCCCTTTCCTGAAGTTTTTTAATCTTCTCAACATTACATCTTACCAACAGAATATCACCTTCATGTAAAACCATTTTCTCACTAGGCATTACATACTTCACTCCTCCTCTTTTTACTTCAAGTATATCTATTTCAAGTAAATTTTTAAGTGGCGAATCTTTTATTGATTTCCCGACAGAAGGAGCGTTTGCAAACAAAACAATTTCAGTAAGATATTCGCCCATTCCGAATTTTTTGACTAAGTCAGATTCAGTCTTTCTTTTTGGAATAAGATGTATTCCGGCTATCATCATATAAGCGATTCCGGCAACAAAAAATATTAAACCCAGCTTACTCATTTCAAACATTCCAAAAGGTTGCATACCATGGTCGGCAGCAATCTCACTTACTAGGATATTAGTAGAGGTTCCAATTAATGTACAAACACCCCCAAACATAGATGCAAAAGACAAAGGCATTAGCATCTTAGAAAGGCTTTTATTTGTTGTTGCAGCAGCACTTGCAAGGATAGGAATAAAAAGAGCAACAACAGGTGTGTTATTTATAAATGCAGAAACAAACCCAACCACCAACATTAAACAAAAGATTGCCAGCCAGAAATTATACTTAAACAACCTCGACATCAGCTCACCAAGCTTTACTACTGCACCTGATCGATAAAATGCAGAACTAAGGACAAACATTGCAGCCACAGTGATAGTTGCTGAGTTGCTAAATCCGGAAACACCCTCCGTCGGTGTAACAATTCCAAATAAAATTAAAACAGCCATTAGGAAAATTGCAACCAGATCGACCGGAAGTTTTTCTGTTGCAAAAAGAACAATAGCTAAAAGCAACACTACTAAAACAACGCCAATTTCAAATGTAATCATCCTAAATCTTTATATTTTGAATAGTTTAACCATGTATAGATTAAAACATTGCTTTAAGGCTTATATCAAGACTTTTTATATGATGAGTTAATGCTCCCACAGAGATATAATCAACTCCTGTTAGCGCATAATCTCTGATATTAGCCTCGGTTATTCCGCCGCTGGCTTCAGTTTCTGCTCTCTTATTAATATAATCAACAGCTTCCTTTAGTTTTTGAGGAGAAAAATTATCTAGCATAATTCTATGAACGGAATTTGTCTCTAATGCTTCCTTTACTTCCTTCATATTTCTAGTCTCCACCTCAATCTTTATATCCAGGTTTTTATCCTTAATATACTTTAGCGTTCTTTCAACAGCGCTGGAAATTCCTCCTGCAAAATCAACATGATTATCTTTTATCATTATCATATCATAAAGTCCCATTCTATGATTATAGCCACCGCCAATTCTAACAGCCATCTTCTCCAGCATCCTGAAGTTTGGTGTTGTTTTTCGGGTATCGAGCAACTTTGCACCTGTACCTTTTATTAAAGAAACATAATAGGCAGTTTTGGTTGCTATACCACTCATTCTTTGTATAAAGTTTAAAGCAACACGTTCTGCTATTAAGATTGATCTTGACTTTCCCGAGACCTCAAGTATAACATCGCCCGGATTTACCTCCTGACCGTCTTTCATGTAATTAACAACGTCTATTTCTCTGTCAACTAGCTTAAATACAAAAGATGCGGTGTCTATCCCGGCAACAACTCCTTTTTCTTTAGCAATCATCTTTGCCCTACCTCTGGTCTTTTCAGGCACACAACTAATACTTGTATGATCGCCATCGCCAATATCTTCTTGAAGCGCTAAACTTATTATTTCTTTAATATTCATCATACCCACTAATATTTTTCAATCTTAATTCTACAAATAATGCTATAAGCGAAATTACAAAAGAATTGTTTCTCAATAATGATAAAACAAAAAAAGTAACCCAATTTGGATTACTTTTTCATCTACCTATTTCTAAATCATCATTGTTTTTCAAACTGTAATTGGTGTAATAAAAAACTATCGCCAACTTTCTTCACTAAGTAATAAACTCTGTAACTATCTCCGCTTTTTGTCTTGTATGTGCCTATGGCATATTTCGACCCATCTCTTGAGGAACCTTGGTGGTTTATTGAAAAAGAAGCAGGAGGATTTTCGTTAAAGAAATTTCTCAAGATTACTTCAGCTTGTGTTTTACTGAATGTGCCATCATTTCCGGGCAACAACAGTTCAACATTTGATGAAAAATAAGATGCTACTTCCGGTGCGCTTCCTTTCTGAATTGCTTTGGAAATGTTACTGATTAGTTCATCGTTGCTCATATTAGAAAGGCTTATTGGGAAAAACCCAATAAACATTAGCATAAGCAGAGGTGTGTTTTTAATTATTTTCATCGGTAATTGTTTTTATCAGAACGTTTTTCATCGAATCAGAGGAGCAAAAATCACTCCAAAACCAACTTGCTTGAGTTATATAATCAAACGCCTAAGAGCTTATGCAAACTTAATAGTTTTTTCTAATTTTGCAAAGGGTTGATTTATTTATCTGCGTGGAAAGTTTTAATTCATTTGTCTATAAAATTAATTATATCAATGAAAATAACATTACTCATAATAGGAAAAACTGAAGAAAAATATTTACAAGAAGGGATATCTAAATATACCGAAAGGCTAAAGCATTATATCACTTTCAATATTAAAGAAATTCCGGCCCTCAAGAACACTAAAAATTTAAATCCCGATCAAATTAAAAAGAACGAGGCTGACCTAATTTTGAAATATTTCCCCGACTTCGATTATAAAATTTTGCTAGACGAAAAGGGCAAGTCTCTGACTTCTTTAGAATTTGCGGATTTTCTGAATAAAAAAACACTACAGTCGATTAAAAACATCGTATTCGTAATAGGCGGAGCTTATGGATTCGACAATGATGTTTACGAAAAAGCTGATATGAAACTTTCACTATCAAATATGACTTTCTCTCACCAAATGATTAGATTGTTTTTTGCAGAACAACTTTATAGAGCCTTTAGTATTTTGAGGAATGAGCCGTATCATAATGAGTAGAGGTTGGGGTATAGGGGTATAGGGGTATAGGGTATAAGGGGGTTTGGGAAAGAGATATATTATTTTTATAAAAATAATTATATTTGCACCTCGTTTTGGGGCGTTAGCTCAGTTGGTTTAGAGCGCTTGCTTGACAGGCAAGAGGTCACTGGTTCGATTCCAGTACGTCCCACAAAGGTTACAGCGCTTTTGAATAATGCAAAGTACTAACTTTAGTACTAACTTAAATGATTAATTAGGTGTTTTTGCACCTAATTTTTTTGCAATTTGTTTTTTGCATTTAATATAGGCGTTAGCTTATTAGTATATGTTAGTTTATTGATTTAATGCAACGAACAGATAGGTAATTTGTTTTCTTTGAATTTGCCCAAAAGATAAATGGATCATTATCATATAAAGCTACTATGTTTATTCTGTCCTCTTCATAATTACTAACACTCCAAAATGCAGTGGCTTCTAAATATTTTTTATATTCTCCTAATAACACCCAACCGGTGCCATAAGCATTAAATCCTATTTCATTAGTTCCTGGTGTAAGCCAAAAGTCTATGGATTGCAACTTTGTTGCTGAGCCCATTTCTTCTATTCCAATTACAAGGCTTTCATAATCTTGAATAGTTGGCATTCTCCAGCCTACAGGACAAAGCAAGCCACTTTCAACAGCCGTATAATTGTATAAATAGCCGAATAAATTAGCATCAAAATACGGATAAGTGTTTAAATCATACGGAGTGCCGTCCTCCATTAATATAGGCGTGCCATCGTTTAGTGTTGTTTCTTTGAGGTTTTCAGCCATCCAAATTAAACCGTTAATCTCAATTGTCTTGTATACGTTTTGCTTCTGTTCTTTTTCGCAGCCAAAGACTATCAGTGCCAACGTGATTAATGTAAGTTGTTTCATTTTTTTTGCTTTATCAATGTAACCACAAATATAACAATTAGATATTGTGTAATTTTATTTTAAATAAAAAACCGTTGGGCTTCGCAGCAGACCGGATTAAAAGAAAAATCAGTTAATCACTAACTGTTAGAAAAAACTCTTATCAATCACAAACTTACCATCAAACGGATTGATTGCACCAAAAAGTGAATTATTCTAAACTTCAAACCTGCACGTTAGTGAGGGATTATATTATACCGCTGTTGTAGGGTGTTTTTTTTCAATAATTAGTCCATTGTTTTCAATAAAAAAGTGTCGATGTCGAACTTCTAATTTTCTTGATTCTTCTATTATTTCTCCATTTACATTTCTTTCATATGTCATCAATGAGTCAGTCAAATGAATACTAAAGTCTTCATTAATTTTCGCCCAAGATATTCCCCACATAAATTCATCTGCACCACAATATCTTTCATATAATTTTAATTCTGCTATTTTATTTCCGTTTTTGTCCGTTGTTTTAATTATTGGAAGCACATCAGCAGCAGGATATAGATATACTATAGCTGTATAATTTTCATTTTCTGAAAGTTTTCCATATATTCTAGAAAATTCGATGCCGAATACTTTAATTAATTAATCAGAAATACTATACTGATAACTTGAAAGATTTTTATTGCAGTTTGTTTCTAACGGCAGTTTAACTTTTTCAATTTTATTAGAATAATTTTCGAATTCTGTTTGCTTCTCGTTTATATTATTAATATCTCCACATGCAATTAAGAGCGAGATGAATGACAGTATAATGGCAAATTTCTTCATTGTGTCGTTTAGTGTTGTTTTAAAATGCCCTATAAAGCTTCGCGGGCTAGTATTTTGGCGATTTAATCGCTTCATTCCCTCACTTGCGAGATCAACTCAGCACCCAAATATAATGAATTATTCTAAATTTCAAAACTGGTATGTCAGGGTGTCATTATATTAGCTCGCTGTTGGCGGCTGAGCTTTACGCTGTCAATAATTCTTTTACTTTCTGCTCCAATATTTTTCTATCAGGTAAGTATATCTGATACTTGGAAACAAAAACATTATTGGAAATTCCTCCAATTGCATATTCAACTAATATGTCATTTTTGTCAGCACCTAAAACTATCCCGATTGGTTGATTATCTCCTTCGGTATTTTCCTCTGTTCTGAAATAATTCAGATACAAATTCATCTGTCCAATATCTTGATGCTTAACATGTTTTGTTTTTAAGTCAATCTATGCGAAACATTTAAGGATTCTATGATAAAAAACCAAATCGACGTAATAATGGTCATTGTCTAAGGTTATTCTATACTGCCTGCCAATAAAAGAAAAACCTTTACCTAATTCTAGCAGAAATGTTTGAAGATGGTTAATTATTTTTTGCTCTAACTTGCTTTCTGTCATTCTGTACTCCTCATGAATCTGAAGAAATTCAAGCACGTAAGGGTCTTTAATAATGTCTTTAGGCTCTGTAATAATAAGTCCATTCTCCGAGAGATTTAAAACCCCTTTTCTATCCTGACTCAAAGCTAATCTCTCAAACAATGAAGAATTTATTTGTCTTTTTAATTCTCGGACACTCCAGTTATCGTTAACTGCTTGTTTTTCATAAAAACTCCTAGAGTGGTCGTCTGAAACACCCAATAATTCAGCATAATGTGTCCATGTCAATTTTCCAGTCACTGACTGGAAAATCTGATATTTCAAGTAAAATTGCCGCATTAAATAGATGTTGCTTTTGCTGAATCCTTTGCCGAATCTTGATTTCAAGTCTTTAGAAAGGTTTGTTAATAATGAACTTCCATACTCGGCTTTCTCATTTCCATGTTGCTCGTATTCAACAATGTATTTACCAATCTCCCAATTTGCTTTCAATAGTTCATTGTTCACAGCTTGAATGGCCCGTTGCCTGGAACTTTCAATAGTATTCCCAATAGAATCTACAAGTTTTTGATATATCTCGAAATTTTGGATTTTCTTACTCATAATCAATATTTTCTCCAAAAATACAAAATCAATTCAAGAAAGTTTAATTAGTCGCTGTGGGTTCTCTAGCCTTCCCAGAAGGCTTCACGGGTTAGTAAAGGGCGATATTACTATCCTTTCACCATCACAAAAGTAAAAGGGAAGGCAACCATTTCAGATAGATCCTCGCCTACATCTCTTTGGTCTTCATCTCCGTCGTTATAATACCAATAGACTCTGAGTTTCAGACCTTTGTCATAATACTTTTTAAAAACAAACAATAGATCTGAGATGAATTTGGCTGATGAGGAATTAAAATACATTAACTTAAAGTGAGCGGAAAATGGGAATTCAGAAAATATGTCTTTATGAAACTCATTATCCACACTTTTCATATAGTTCTTCAGCTCATTAACTATAGGAAAGAAAAAATCGTGAGCATTTTCAGGCCTAGACTCGCCTTCAATCTCAAAGAATCGTTTTACTGAATTTAAAACAACCTTGGGGGTTTGCTCTGTGGGTTGTATGTTAATTAATTCCATATTTAATCCAGAATATTAGAAAACTCAATTCGCAGTGCAAAGTAAGAAAACTTATTGTTAATTTTTTCAAAATCATATTTTATTTTTTTCCCTATCAACCTTGATATAATAATTAGTCCTAATCCTGCTCCGCCTTTTTCTGAAATCTCTGCAGCAAGCAACTTCTTTTTGTGCAAATGCATAAGATTTGCCGACTTCAAGGAAGCTAATACCTCGAATTTTGTTTTTAAAGGCTCAATGCACTCTTCTGCAATAACGTTACCCGCAAACAAATTGAAAAATTCATTTTCTCTTTTGAGAGTAAACTTTCCAGGATAATTATTTAAAATATTAATCTCCTCCTCGTCAGATCCCTTAGGAGTATGCTTTAAAATATTATCTAAGCATTCTACCGATGCAGAGTAAATTCTCCTAATAACCTGAGGATCTACACCTTGTTCATTGAGCTTTTCCTTTATCTGCGATAATATCTTATCAATTTCAGATTTATTTAAATCGCCCGAATAATGAACTATATCATTGCTTTCACCCATAATTGCGTTACTATTTAATTAGCCATTTATTACTATCCAAAACGTAAAATAATACTATCATTCGATTCGATTTTTAACATTATTTAGCACAGTTTTCGCTTTGCTTCAAATAATAGACTAATGAATATAATTAATAGTTATAAATGCCTGTTTCTTTCATTAGTTCCCCCAGACTTCAAAAGTAGAAATACTTACAAAAATAATCTACGTATTTTTACTAGTAAATCAAGAAAAAACCATTATACTTTTGCATCGTTTAATTGACTAACTAATTCGATACATAAATTTATCAAATATAACAAAATGAAAAGAATAGTTTTATTAATTGCTGCAATTATTTTATTAGGATCTTGTTCTTATTATGCTCCAACTGCTAATTTACACAAAGGACAAAAAACACAGAGCGAGGAATTGGCAGATGCTGCTGAAGTAAAATAATTTGCCTAAATCTTAATTTTATCTTTTTACTGCCCTGGTAATTTCTCTTTTACCGGGGGGGCCGGGTAACTTCTCTATAATAAAATCTGCATTTTTCAAATTTCTCCTTACTTCACCTTTAGCTGAATAAGTTATTAACATCCCATTACTCTTAAGGGAGTTGGATATTTTTTGAAATATCTCAATACTCCATAACTCAGGCTGAATATCAGGAGCAAATGCATCAAAGTAGATAATATCAAAATAATCTTTGGGAAGATGGGCTTCTTCTATCTTTTCCTTTTTCTTGCAAAAAGAGAAATTATCTGCAATCATAAAATCTTTATCAAACTCACATTCGTGCATTGTGTAGAAATATTGACTAGAGTTATTACCTATAATGTCGTAATAATTAAGGGATTTATATTCGTGCTCATTTAATGGAAAAGCTTCATAACCTAAATAATATACCTTCAAATTGAGTTCTTTGGCCTTAATAATAGTAAGTAGAGCATTCAACCCTGTTCCAAATCCAACCTCCAAAATCCTGATGTCATTTTTTAAGTTAGCTATATGAAGCAATCCATTATTAATAAAAATATGCATCGACTCTGTTATAGCCCCATTGCATGAATGAAAATTTTCATCAACATCGTTGAGTTTCAATGTATTTGAGCCATCGGCTGTTTTTACAATTTTTCTATTTGAGAAGTCCATTGTTTATTTTCACAATAATTAACAAATGTACGTGTATAGTAACAAAAAAAGTCTATAATTTTGAATCGATATAAAATCTATTACTAACAATTAAATAATTTACATAATGACACAAACTAACGAAATGCCTTCAGGATTAAAAGTATTAGGATACCTTTCTCTAATTGGTGGTGGTATTGCTGCATTTTTCTCTTTATTATCAATGATTCCAGGAATTAACATTGTAAGCGTTCTTGCACTTTTGCCTGGTGTTGGTATTTTTATTGTTCCGGGTGGAATTGCTCCGTTTTTCCCACACTTCATTATGTTCATTTTATACGGAGTATCAATTTTTGGTGTATTAATGATGTTGAAATTAAAGAAACTTGGATTCTTTCTTTACATGATTGCTCAAATTCTAATTTTCATTTTGGGTACAATATTAAATTTTGGCCCATTCTCATTAATTTTAAGTCTTGCATCAACTGTTGTGTTTATCTTATTATTTGCTCAAAAATCAAAACACATGTCGTAAGTTTCAATTAAATTTTTTAAAAGCTGACTCAAAAGGTCAGCTTTTTTTTATTTCCTCAAAACAGCAAGATAATTATAATTATCTCCTTTATAAACTAATTCGGATTTAAACCCCGACAGTTCTGCAACCGATGCTAGGTTATCATAATCAACGTATAGCCAGTTGAACTTTTCTCCTTTATTTTTTTTATAGGACAAGATATACTCTACTTCTCCGTAGTACTTTTCACTTAGATTAATATAAAACGATCCATCATTATCTTCATATAAATATATAAGGTCTGAAGATTCCAAAATTATCTGACCATTTTTATTTAATAATGTTTTGCAATGATCCAACGTATTCTTAAGTCCTTCCAGATTTTTTGCCAGCCCAATGCCATTCATCAAAAACAATATGGTATCGAACTTTTTTTCATCATTAAAACTATGAAAATCTGAACACACCGCATTTTCAACACCTCTATTCTTCATAATTTCCACAGCACCTTCAGAGATGTCCATTGCCACCAAATCAAAATTCATCTCCTGAAGAATTAGTGCATGACTCCCGGCACCTGCGCCTGCATCGAGTACACGACCTTTGCAAATATCTAAAGCTATTTGCTCCCACTCAGGCAACTCATCTTTGCCTCTAAAAAAATACATTACGGGTAATTCCTCTATTCCGGAAACATCAGTTTTTATAATGATTTTTCCATCTGTTTGACCTTCAAGGAAGTCCTTAAAAGCTATTCCAAATATGTCAGAGTTTTTTTTCATCTATTCTTATTAAAGGCTGAATTCAAGTCACAAATGCAACTTTTTGTTTAATCAAATTTAATGATAAAAATTCAATTGGTGATAAGAACCCCAATTTTTTTCTTGGTCTGTTATTTAACTTGTGTTGAACATATTGAATTTGTTGATTAGTAATATTTTCAAAAGAAGACCCTTTAGGAAAGTATTGCCTGATAAGCCCATTTATATTTTCATTAGCACCT
>JAGXRQ010000070.1 GCA_018335675.1 Bacteroidota bacterium
GAAGCTAACACAATATAGACCTTGGGTTGGTCTTTGGAGCGATTCCAGCGGTTCTGTGAATTTAGAAATTCCGAATGAATGGGTTGAATATTATGGACAAGTTGAAGAAGTCGGCGACCAACTTCAAATTTTTGAAACATACCCTCAAAAAACACTTAAAGGCAATTTTTCTTTGCTTAGCAAAACATTAGCGATTGATCTGGAATCGCCATTTGGATTTTTTGACGGATTGTGTGTTGCCACTAATTAACCTTCAAATTTATAAGCCCAAATTTTAGGTTGCCTGTTCGGCAACCTTACCTTTCACTACAACACATAACAGCGTGTATGCGGTTCGGGCTTTTCCAAAGCCCTCTCCCATATTTGCTACGCAAACATCGCATACACGCAAACGTTAAACGAAATTTGAAAAAACAATTTTGGGCGCTAAGACGAATACTTTATATATAACTATTAACTTTATAATTCTATGAAGAAATCAGATTGTGTCTTTTGCAATTTTAAAAATCAGGAAGTTCTTATTTATGAGGACGACCTCTGCTATGCAGTCATAAGTAAAAACCCTATCAACAAACACCACGTTTTAGTCATTCCCAAAGAGCATTATCAAGATTTTATAGAACTTCCTGATGAACTCGCTTCGCATATCTTTCTTGTCGCTAAAAAACTGTCCAAAGCTGTTAGGAAAGCATGCAACCCTGATGCAATAACTCATGTTTTTGATGATGACACATCAAAGAGTGGCTATAATTTGGTTGCACACTATAAATTTCATATTATTCCAAGATTCAAGAAAGATATGCACATGATTGATTGGAGTCCATTGAGAAGTGATGAAAGTAACGAAGCTCGTTCTAAGTTTGCAAAAGACATTAAAAAACAACTAAAATGACGCGCCCAAAATCAACTCAAGCCACGCTGCGCTCTCGCTACACTTCGTTTCGCTCGGGTCACTTAACACGGCTTATGAGGAAATTTGCTCAGCTCGCAAATTTCCCAAATTTTTCTGCCTTCGGTCGAAAAACTTCTCATAAGCCGATACGTTAAACGCAATTCATTCTACCCCGATAAAACAAACAAAAAATTTTTATAAGTATTTTAAATTTATATCTATGATAGAAGTAGAAATTAGAGCCAAGGTAGATAATTTTGATAATATCAAAAACAAGCTTGGAGAAATAAAAGCAGCCCTCCAGGGGTCAATTCATCAAATTGACAAAATTTTTGGACACCCCATGTTTTTGGATTCAAAAAACATGATAATTGAAGGAGGAATTGTCCCAAGAATCAGATCAATAAACAACAAATATTTACTTGAATTTAAAGAAATACGCAGAACTAGCGGAGGCATAGAATTGTCATCAGAGTTAAACAATATTGGTTTAGGAGTAGAATTTCTTAACAAACTTAGTTTTAAAGAAGCATTCACGATAGACAAAAAAAGAGAATCCTACAAATACAAAAATTTTGTTATTGATTTAGATAATGTTGACAAATTAGGAAACTTCATAGAAATTGAAAGAATAGTAAACTTGCCCGAAGAAAAAGATTCAGCAAGACAAGAATGTATTAATTTATTAGCTCTAATTTCTCCAAATAGTAAAATTGAAAATAAAAAAATACGGAGACTTAATGCAGGAATTGATTAATCGCGGGGCAAAATGAACAGCGTATAACAGCGTGTATGCGGTTCCGCTTCGCTACACCCATATCGCTAACGCACTTCAGATGATGCGCAAACGTTATGCGAAATAAAAAAAAGCTAAAGCTTTTTTTTATTTATTTTAATAATTTTTTATTCTAAATTCTTCTTAAAAAGCGAGCATCTTTTTCGCCAAGATATTGGTAACCATTGATAATGAACGCCTAACCAAAAACCTAAAACACGAAACCCTTCATAAATGATTAAATCAGGTATATATAAAACAAAGAAAATATTTCTTTTCCAAAATAAAAAAATAATTTCGCCCCAAATATATTTTAAACCGCCTTGCCAAAAATTTCTCCTATCTGTCAAACCAAGTTTTTTTAAGCTCAAACCCGAGTCAAAGTTTCTTTTAAAATTTTTCC
Source organism: Bacteroidota bacterium (assembly GCA_018335675.1). Taxonomy (GTDB): domain Bacteria; phylum Bacteroidota; class Bacteroidia; order Bacteroidales; family UBA7960; genus PWND01. The sequence continues at coordinate 2,071 of JAGXRQ010000070.1, forward strand.
AAAAACTATAATTATGCGAATGAAAAACAACAGAATCTGGCGCATAAAAAATTTTATAACCAGCATTAACAGCCATTTTTGCCCAGGCCTGATCCTCGCTCATTGGAATATTTTCAGGAAATTTAATTTGCTCAAAAACCTCTTTTTTAATAACTGATGAAACATTGGAGAAAAAAACATTGCCCAAAATAATGTTAGTTTCTTTTTCCGGATATAAAAAAGAAAGAGCGTATTGCTGAAAAAGATTTGTTCGCTTATAAGGAATTTGTCGAGAATAAACACCAGCCACACCTACTTTTTGTTCTAAAGGCTGAATTAAATTTTTTAACCACCATTCGTTTTGTGGTAAGGCGTCTTGACTTAAAAAAACAATGTATTTACCCTGACAAAGCGTTATCGCTAAGTTTTTTGTTTTGCCAAAATCAAATTCATGGGGTTGTATTTCTAAGATTTTGGCAATTTTTCCGCCAGAGGCGGATCCGCGCTTAGCGGAAAATTTTTTAGCAATTTTCAATGTTTTATCTTTTGAACCAGAATCAATAATAACAACTTCAACTGTTTTATCAATTTTCTGATCAAAAACACTGGCTAAAACTTTTTTAAATTTTCGCCCAGCATTTTTTGTTAAAATAACAATTGAAATCTCCATATACTACAAATTACAAATCTACTACAAATATACAAATATGAATGTTGTGTATTGAGCCATTTCTAACAATTCTTAAAAAATCCGCTGATTCGCAAGGATTTATTCATGACCCTTAACGCTGATTTTAAAAATATTATAAAAGAAACCAGTAAAAATTATTTGAATGCCAAGAATCATCAAGGTAATAGATGTTAATGATTTTCTAATTTCAAATAAAGCGCCAAAGCCTTCTTTCGACCAAATCAAATAAACCCAAATCCCCAAAACAACTCCGATCAAAAAAATAAAAAAACCAATTAAAATTAATCTATCTAAAGAAAAGTGCTTTAAATAAAAATCAACTAATTTACTTCGTGGCATTAGTTTTTGTGCATAAGCGTAAAGTTTAACCAAAAGACCAAAAGAAAAAATTTGATAACCAAGCAAAACCAATAAAGCACCAAAAAACATCGGATGAAGATGCAAGATCATTTGGCCAATTTTTAACTCGCCAAATGTCATCGTAATTAAAAGAATTAAACCAATTAAAAATAAAAAAATGCCCGGACTTAAAAATAACCAATTTGGTGCATAAAGTAACATAAACTTTAAATGACGCCAACCATCACGCCAAGGAGAAAGCTTTGATTCACCGGCCCGTGGGTGATATTTAATTGGCATCTCATAAATTTTTAATTTTTGCCAATGAGCCTTAATAACCATTTCTGAAGCATACTCCATGCCTGTTGTTTGTAAATTTAAACTATCATAAGCTTGACGAGTAAAAGAACGCATCCCACAATGCGAATCACGAATTTTTGTTCGAAAAAATAAACGTAAAATTCCTGATAAAATTGGATTACCTAGTTTTGATAAAAACCCCATGGCATCTTTATCCATTAAACCACCAAAACGATTACCCATCACTAGCTCGTATCCTTTTTCAAGTGGTTCAATAAATTTATTAATTTCATCAAAGTCGTAAGTGTCATCTGCGTCAGCCATAATTAAAAAATCGCCCCGAGCTTCAGCCATGCCGCGATGATAAGCATTGCCATAGCCTTTTTTGGGCTCAGCAACAACAATCGCTCCTAAATTTTTGGCAATTTCTGCTGACCGATCAGTTGAACCATTATCAGCCACAATAATCTCGCCATCATAATTATATTTAATAAGTGATTTTTTTATTTTCTCAACACAAAGACCAATGGTTTTCTCTTCATTTAAACATGGCAAAACAACAGAAATTTTCATATTTTTTATTTTCCATTTTAAAAATTATAAGTTTTTTCGCTTCGTCTTTCAATCGCCAAAATAAAAATTTGTCTATTCTCGTCTAATCTATAAATTATTCTAATTTTCCCTTTTCTAATTCTAAAAATGTCCTGATAACCTTTTAACTTTTTGAGATCTAAACCTTTAAAATTATTTTCTTGAATTTTTTTGAAAATTATTTTTACTAATGCTTTTTCTTGAGAATTCAAACGGGCTAAAAATTTAGCAATTTTATCCATATAACTAAATACGACAAAGAATATCTTTAACATTCACGCCACCTTTTTTAATTTTAGTAAAATCTATCACTCTTTCCCAAATTCCTTCTTCTTCTAAGGGCACAATTTTAAAAAGGGGCTTAGAACGCTTAACAACAATAAAAGATTTGCCTTGTTTTACTTTATTAACATAGACTGAAACATTTTGTCTTAATTCTTTAAGTCCAACAATAATTTCCATATATTTTCATTTATTATTAATTATAAATGAAGTTTACCTTAAGTTAAACTTTAAATCAAGTCTGTTGTGTGGATAACTTCTTTATCACCCCTAACAACCCTTTATTTTAAAACAAAAACGTCGGCCTAAACCGACGTTTTTGTTTATTCGCTATCTTCGCAATATTAATCCTCTAGTGTTGAAGTATCGCCAATATCTTGACCAAGTTCTTTGGCCTTTAAAACACGACGCATAATCTTGCCCGAACGAGTCTTGGGCAATGAATCAACAAATTCAACCTCCGAGGGCATAGCAATCGGCCCAATCTCTGTTCGGACGCATTTTTTAATTTCATTAATCAAATCTTGAGAGCCATCATAACCTTGTTTTAAAATAACAAAAGCTTTAACGGCTTCACCTTTAATTGGATCTGGTTTACCAATAACCGCTGCTTCGGCCACTGCCTGATGAGCCACAATCGCACTTTCGATCTCGGCCGTGCCTAGGCGATAACCAGAAATTTTTAAGACATCATCAACTCGACCAATAATCCA
>JAGXRQ010000071.1 GCA_018335675.1 Bacteroidota bacterium
TATATTGGCTAAGGAACACATAAGCAAGGAAAATAACAATATCCACCTTCAACATGTAAACAACCTTCATGCTCAACTGCGTAAATTCCTAAGACAATTTAATGGTGTAAGTTCAAAATATCTACAAAACTATCTAAACTGGTTTGCATATAAAGATAAACTATATGGAACGAAGTCAACCATTAAACAATGGTTCTACGCAATTCTTGCTACGCCATACGCATATGAGCTGTTTTTGCAATTTAAAGATAATGCTGTTAATATTAGAACTTAGCCATAATTCCAAATTTTAAATTAAGACTTGGAAGGGAACTATATTTTACGTCTTTCCTGAATGAAAATTCATATCCCATTTCTAAGTATATTGTTCCTGGAGTAGCTGCGTGAGTACCGAAACTAAATCCCGGACGGTCTGGGCTAAGGCTTTGACCAATTAACGTTGATGGGGTTTGAATTGCCAAACAAACCATTAATATTAGGATTATGTTTTTAAATTTCTGCATGATAAATATTCTGATTTTGTTTTTCATGTTTATAATTATCATTTCTGCTGTTTATCAAACTTTATAAAAACTTTGGTTTAACTGTAAGCATAAAATAAGCCCATTGTGCCCATTTATCTTTGGTTCCACCTTTAATAATTTCCATTGATTCGGTTGCCATCATAAAAGAATAACCTAATGCAATCTCCGAAAATTCGTTTAGTTTGAAACTATATGTCAAATCGGCCTCTGTGCCAAGGTATTTGTTAATTATATTATTCTGGAACACATAATTGTTGCTTAGTAAAAATGCATGCAAATCAACAGAAAGGTTAGATTTATCAGATAATTTCAGTTTGTTCTTAATGTATGGATTAATTAATCCGGCATATTTGGTATTAGCAGGGTATGTAAAATAGTCCATATAGCCGTTGAAATTGTGAGCCGCTCCAAAAAGAGGATCAAACGCCCTGAATACTTTGTCATCTGATTTTGTATAGTCATTTCCTGAGAAGTATTCACCACCTATTAATAATTTGTATTTTTCGGAAACAGGAATATTTATATCGGCTAATGCGTAATATGCTGAAATATCCTTTCCTGATTTTGTTTTTCCGTTTTGAAAGGCAGGATTGAATGTGAGATTTATGTTGCCAAAATAGTAAGACAAGAATCCAGAGTAAGTTCCCCTTACGTATAGAATCTCGTGATTTGTTTGTTTTTCATAACCGTCTGCCACTGCTGTAAAAGAAGCATAGTTTTTCTCACCCAGTTTAATTTTAAACCATAAAAAGCTAAGAAATTTGTAATTATTTAGTCCATATTCGGTTCCGAAAGTATTATAGCCCGATTGATTAAACGCATTACCAAAATGCAAATCAGTTTTTTTGGTAGAATGTTTTAATAAAAAGGCATCATGCTTTTGTCCCGACAGATTCCAATTATTTATTGAAAAAAACCTTTGATTATCGTAATAAATATGCTGCCTTCCGGCTTTTAAAGCAAAACTATCTTTTAAAAGCAATTCTGCCCAGGCTTCATGAATCGCGATAGAAGGATAGTGTTCTTTTTGTAATTCTTGTCCCCACATTCTAACATCCTGAAGAGATATATGAGTGATAAGCTTGGAATGCTTAAAAGATAAATTCAGCCTTGTTCTTTGGCCAACAAAGCCGGCAGGTTTATCATCATCTGATGGAAGAGTCTTATAGCCGTACCTATATTCGGCTTTAGGTTTTATTTCTCCTGTGAGGGAAAATTGTGAAAAAGCATTACCAACAATTAATGTCAGAAAAACTATTAGTAGAGGTTTCTTCATATGTCTTGTTTTAGATAAATAAATTAGTTTTGATGAATAACAAATTATAAGTCACCCAATCTTCTATAATAATCAGTTCTTTTTAGTAAAGTTTCTCTGTCGAAAGTGAGAACAATTCTTGATGGGTCTAATACCAATGCAATTGAGCCGTCGCCAAGAATTGTAGCGCCCGAAACTATTTCGAGATCTTTGAATGCTCGTCCAAGTGGTTTTAGCACTGCCTGATATTCTCCAATTACAGCATCAACCAAAAGAGCAATCTTCGTTTCTTCATGAATGATTTGAATTATTTGCTGTAAATCAGGTTCTTTCTCAGCAATATTGAATTCATTTCTAAGATTTATAAAAGAAATTTGAGACCCATCCAGATTGATTTTATTCTTTTCGGAAATACTATTTATTTTTTCTTTCCTAATTTCAAAGCATTTGTCAACTGAAGAAAGCGGAATAACAAAACTTGTATTTCCAATGCTCACAAGTAAACCATCAATAATTGATAATGTCATTGGGAGCTTAATGGTAATACTTGTACCTACGCCCAACTGGGATTCAATTTCAACCTCACCTCTAATTTCAGAAATCTTTTTAACTACAACATCTAGTCCTACGCCTCTGCCCGACAATTCAGTAACTTTTGTTGCAGTAGAGAACCCTGGTAAAAACACTAGCTGCAATATTTCTTTATAAGAAAGATTAGATTCTTTAGAAATAAAACCTCTGTCTATTGCTTTTAGTCTTATTTTTTCGACATCAATTCCTTTACCATCGTCTTTAATCTGTATAAACACATTGGTTCCGGAATAAAAAGCTTTGAGTATGATTTTTCCTTGCTTGGGTTTCCCTTTTAGTAGTCTTTCGTCTGTATTTTCGATTCCATGATCAATAGCATTTCTAAAAATATGCATCAACGGATCGGTAAGGCCTTCAATTATACTTTTATCAAGCTCTGTTTCTGTACCTTCAGCAATGAATTGAATGTCTTTATTTAGCTCAATTGATAAATCCCTGACCAATCTTTTAAACCTTATCATAATGGTTTCGATAGGGATAAGGCAAATTTCAAAAGCATTATCTCTTAATTGACGGGAAAGTTTTTCTATATTTTCGGCAATTTCTGCTAATTCAGGATTATTTAGTTTTTCTGCATATAAAGTCAGGCTTGCTTGAGTTGTAACAAGCTCACTCACAAGGCTCATCAGTTCGTCTAATTTATCTGAAGATACTCTTATGTTATTAATTGCAGTTTTCTTAACTAATGTGCTATTAGTATCAAATTCTTTAACATAATCGGAAGAAGATTCTGTTTCCTTTAAAATTAAGGTTGAGATTTCTTTTTCAAGCTTTTCTAAATTTGTCCAATTATCTTCTGCTATTAATGATTCGAGTTTTGTTTTAAAAGATTGCCTTGAAAGCAAATTTATATCAGCAACTTTTTTAATATTTACATTACATTTATCATCAACAAATATGAAAACATCTTTAATGTCATCTTCAGTTTTGTCGGTGGCTAGAAATACTTCCCAAGAGCTATAGCATTTTTCTGCTTCCAAGTCTGTGAATTTTGGCAATAAATGCTTTTTATAATAAGCTTTGCAATGACCTAAAGTATGAAGCTCATCAATTAGAAGAAGTGGGTTAGACCCATTTTGAAATAATTCCGGGTTAGTTTCGACCTTGATATAATAGGTTACAAATTTATCAGTGGAAATATTCAGAACAACTTCAGAGATGTTATTCATTTCTTTTGTTGCCGGAACATTTGTTGAATTTTTTTCATTGAGCTCGCTGTTAGAAACAATTTTTTTAATCCTTGCTAAAAGGCTTTGGTGAGTATTTATGTCATTATCTGTAAGAGCTTCATCATTGAGCAACAATACTTTCAAATGATCAACCGATTCTAAAGTTACATCGAGAACTTCCCTGCTGACGCTAATTTTATCGTTTCTAACTAGATCATAAACAGTTTCAAGTTCATGAGTAAAAGCCTCCATTTTTTGGAATTCAAACATTGAAGATCCACCTTTAAGAGAATGCATAACTCTGAAAACTTCCTCAATGATTTTTTTGTCATTAGGATTCTCTTCAAGAAACAATAATGAATTTTCAAGATTATTAATTAAATCTTGGGCTTCTTCTAGAAATTTTTTTTTAAACTGTTCCATTTATTTAATAACTTTACTGATTGCTGCAAGTAATTTTTCGGGCACAAAAGGTTTAACAATCCAACCGGTTGCACCAGCATCTTTAGCTTCCATTTTTTTGCCTGCTGAGATTCAGGTGTTAGAAAAAGAATTGGAACTTAGCCATATTTTTTTAATTTAACTTAGTTGAGCTCGATTTTCAAGCTCGGTTGTTTGATGTAACTCGCATGATGATATTAGCTGAGCTAGTAAACTAGGTTCATCAGAGTTTGTGTATAACGAATCATGCTTGTTTCATGTTTTATTTATTAAGACAAGCAAACATAATTCATTTGGTCTTAAAAAAAAAGCAGTAAAATACGGTATTTTGAATATGCAAAGAATTCCCTACACCCTAAACCCCATAACAAGAATATCATCAATTTGTGAAAATTCTTCGCCCATCCAGTTTTTGAGGTGTAAATCGAGTAATTCCTTTTGCTTATTCATCGGATTTTTGTGTATTTCCAGAAGTAATTCCCTGAAAGCTCTTTTTCCAATTCTTTGATCATCAGGGCCTCCAAATTGGTCGACATATCCATCAGAGAATAAATAAAATGCATCTCCGTTTTGAATTTCAATTGTATGAGCTTCGAAAGGCATTTCTTTTGGGTGTATACCAATAGGATTTCTTATGGCTGTATATTCTATAAGTTCGTTGTTTCTAATTAACCAAAGTGGGGTGTTTGCGCCTGCGAAATATAGAGTGTTTGTTTCGATATTTAAAGTGCATAAGGCCAATACAATACCATCTTTTTGTTCATATCTATCACCGGTTTGTCCTAATGTATTTTTCATATAAACTCTAAGATGTTCCAGCACTGTCGAAACTTTACCGGGGTCTTCTCTCTGTGCAACTTCATTAAGGAATGCTATTCCCAACATACTCATGAACGCACCCGGAACTCCGTGTCCTGTGCAGTCGGCTGCAACAATCGATAAATAGGGTGGGGTGTGCTTTATCCAGTAAAAGTCACCGCTAACAATGTCTTTTGGTTGATATAAGATGAAACTGTCTTTTAAATGTTGTTTCAAGAAATCTTCCTGAGGCACTAAGGCATTTTGAATTCTACTGGCATATTTTATACTGCTTGTAATGGCTTCTTTTTGTTGAACAACAATTTTGTGCTGTTTGGCAATTTCATCCTTTTGATTTCGAATTTCTTCAGTACGTTTTTCTATAATTTTTTCCAGTTGAATATTTTTGGCTTTTAACCTCATTATACTCAGCTTAACAATTAGAAGAACAATCAGGATAATTATAACTGCATATAAAAGGAAAGCCCATATTGTTCTATACCATGGTGGCGAAATTCTGAAGCTGAAAGACTGCATTTCGCTTTCATTATCGTACGCGTCCTTAGCTTTTACCCAAAAAGTATAATCACCCTCTCTGAGGTTAGCATATTCTCTGTATGTTAGTGAAGTCCAGTCCGACCATTGTGTATCAAACCCTTCAAGCATAAATGAATAAAGTGCTTTTTTATGATTTTCCTCGAAAATTGATGCATAATTGATTGTTATTTTGTTGAATGCATATGGAAGATAAATTTTCTCGGAATGAGTTCTGCTATCGAAAGAATGGAATAAGATAGAATCGTTACCAATCTTGATATTTCTTATATTAACAATAGGCCTACCTGAAAAATCAGTCCTTTTATTAGTCCCAATTTTCACCAGCCCGTCGTCAGTTGCCAGCCATAATGTAGTAGAATCTGTAGGTAACATTGTGTAAATCCTGCCCATATCAAGAGTGCGGAAAGGCTTATCATTCAAATTATCCAAGGCATTTCCGAAATAAATCTTATTATCTCTGCAAATCCAAAATTTATTATGGTTTTGTTGAAAGTGAATAACCGCAACAGAATCTAACCCTTTAACATCTACATATTGGAAAAATCCTCTCATAGCGACTGCATTCTCAGGCAAAGAATCAGTAAGAGTGCTTATAATTTCTTTTTCATCAACAAATCTCATTAACCCAATAGCAACACCAAAAAGCACATTATTTTCTGTCATAAAAGGTTTTACCCATGTTTGCTCTAGATTTGCTTCAGCTCCCATGAATATATCGAGCTCGTATGATAAATTGGGTTTAATAATCAGATTCCATGCACCTTCACTAAGACTACCTATCCAGAGTTCTGTATTTTCTCCCTCATAAGATATGTTTTCTGCAATATTGAGAGGGTTGGCAACAGCCAATTCTTCATAGCCAGCTTTTTGAGTCCAACGTGGATTGTTTGTGAATATAAAGAACCCATCTTCACCGCATGCAAAAAGGAGTTTTCTTTTTGCCGACCAATAAATTGCAGAAGCGTCGATATCAGCAATTTTGAAAATACCTTTGCTATATTCCCAACCAAATAGTCCTTCCTTTGACCCAATAACAAGAGTATTGCCAATTGAAATCATTTCATGAACACTAATATTGAATCCTTCAATCTGATTGAAAAACTTAAAAATCTTATCCGAAGGATAAATGCTTTTTTGAAATAAACCGATGGAAGTTCCAACAAAAATTCTGTTTTTATGAATTGCCACAGTCTGAATGTTACCAAATAATCCGGTATTATAATCATAAACCCATATACCTGAATTATAGTTTACCATGCTAATTCCGGTATTTAATGCCAACCAGAGTTGATTATTATTATCTTGGAAAATCTGTTTTACTTCATTATCTCGTAAACCGCTGTTTTGATCAATAATTTGTTTAATATTTCCTTTAAAATCAATAATTATAACACCATTTCTAAGAGTGTTAAGCGCGATTAAACCATCGTGAAGTTTTTGTCCACCAATAATTTGTGCATTGTTTAGATAATTGTGATATGAACCTTTAATTTGCGAGATTGATGTTTCTCCTTCGGTTTTTTCCATATTATATAACCCAATTTCCTGGGTTACTATTAAAATATTGTCATTCTCACCGGGGAACATACCGAAAACACCATAATTTTTGAAGATGTCACCATTTTGGATTAATTGCAATTTCCCGTCTTCATATTTCATCAACCCTGCACCTCTTTGCCTCACAAATAGCTCTTCATTTACAACAAAAGCCAAATGGAATGATGTTTCAGGTATAATTACTTCAATTGATTGACCATCCCAAAGATAAATGCCTTCTTGTGCAAAGAATAGGATTTTACTGTTATATTCGAAAATTCTCCATATTGTAGAAAAGAATGAATCTTGAATTTCAAGAGAATCTGACAAAGAAACATAATATTTCTTTCCGGTTTTGTCGTTTTTAAGTAGTCCAAATTCACCGTTTGCACCTACAAAGATATTTCCGTTGCTATCAGCATGCAATGCAGATACATAAACGCCATGTAAGGGGATCCTAATGGCATCCCAACTAACTCCGTCAAATTCCAGGACTCTGTATGCATTTCCGAAATACATAATGCCTTTATAGTCCTGAGTTACAGCCCAGTTTTGAGCACTGCAACTATCGCCATATTCTCTTTGTGAATAATTCGTGAGCAGTTGTCTGCTAAATTTCTTAACATCCGGATATGATGTTTGTGAAAGTAGGTTGAACTGAAAAACAAATGCCAATACAAGGGTAATTGTAATTTTTAATTCCCGCATAACAGAAAATCAAAGTTAAGAATTGCTACTAACAATTATTTCTCCATGTTTTCGTGGAGCCAGCTTCTGAAGTTTTCTTGATTAGATGTGCCGTAAAATTCGTGAATATAGGAAATCGCTTCACTAATTTTTTCTTCTTCAGATTTGTCGGCATAAGCCTCAAAAATTATAGCAAGTTCGCTTTTAAGGGCTTCATTATTAATGATAACCGGTTCGAAACTACTAATGAGTGTAATTTTATTTCCCAGATCTCTCTGCATATACCAAAGCTCAATATTGTTAACTTTTGAATAATCAACAGGCTTATTATCGATACTAAATACTTGAGAAGTAACAATAAACAGAGTGTCTTTGCTGAAAGCAAGTTTTTTGTTGATTGTGTCACCTTCATACATATATCTCAAAAAGAAATATTTGTTTTCCGACATTGGAAAAATTTCAGCATTAATCTGCAAAAACATTTCTTCATAAAAAACATACTTGCCATCTAGGTGATTTTTCAAATCCAGAGCAGTAATAAATGATCCACTTCTTGAGCTAATGTTGCTCATTGCCGGAGTATAACTAGCTTTTGCGTATGCAAGGTCGGTGTTGTCGGGCTTGATTATAAAACGACCTTTCTGAGCATTTATAGCTGTGGCTAATGAGTTATAGCTTTTAAAGATAAGATTATCATCTTCTTCGAATTCTGTACCACTTTGAAGAGGTGTGTTACTCTTTTCAAGAAGTATAGTGCCATTAACTCTGATAGTTTTATACTCCTGAGCCTGAGTATTAATAAATGTCAGAATCAGAAATACTGCAATTGTTGATTTTAGGATAATGTTAAGGGTTTTCATAGCTGATGATTTTGGGTTATTGGTTTATTTTTCGTTTCAAACCATAAAATTAATAATTAATTGCTTCAAATTCATAAAAATTATTAATTTTTAGTGAAATGTTTTTCTGTCAAACCAAATATTAAACAAGATTAAAGAAACATTATTCCTTATTATTGGCTGAATATTTTTTTTTATTCTATTAAAACAAATGCCGCCCAGAAGTATGGGTCGTACTTTTCTCTCATAATTTTCTGAGTTTTTGCAAAAGCTTTTGTCAGGCTGTTTCCGCTAGAAAGAAATTCATAAAAGAGCGACATAAATTCGGATGTTTCTTTATCCGGCACTTGCCAAAGACTCATAATCAGATAACTAGCACCGGCCATCTTGAAAGAACGCTGCAACCCATATACGCCTTCACTACCTTTAATTTCTCCCAAACCTGTTTCACATGCCGACATTACAACAAGTTCTGTTTTACGAAGGTCAATATTAATCACTTCTAGCGCAGTTAAAACACCATCATCTCCGGAAATTTCTTTTTCACCTGTCCAATAGTCGTTTACTCCAGCAAAAACAAGTCCTGACCTCATTAAAGGGTTGTTGTTCCTTACGAAATTATTAAATCCAAAAGAAGGGGTTCCACCTCTAAACTGAACATCCTCAAATTGAATTTCAAAATCCATCAGATTGTCAATTAACTCAGGATCCGGGTAAAAGAATCCGTGAGTTGCTATATGCAAAATATTGCTATGAGGAGCGTATTCTTTAAACATTTCTTCGGTAGCATAATTTCCTGCAATTCTTTTTATGTCAGTAATTGTATTAGATGCTATTTTTTCAATGATATCAATTTCTTCCAGAGTTCCCGGCAAGTATTTCCAAGATTTGTTTTTAGAATTAATTGTATAGTTAATTCCACCAAAAAGCGCTAAAGCTTTATTTTCGTCTATAACAACATCCATAAGCGCTAGGGAATGAGCAGTAGTACTTAAGTTATAAATTTCGTAATCATCAATTATATAGCCTGATTGTCCTTTGCTTATAGCCGCAAATGATACTTTATGAAGCAATCCGGAAGGGGATATATAAACTTTGTTAACTCCGGTAAGGTATTTTACTAAAGGCATCCAGATAAGTTCATATAGCTTAACCTCAGGCTGAACTAATCTTCCATAAATGTTATTAATGTATTGGTAATTATTTCCTGCAAATGCTCCCATAAGAGATTCGAGTTGTGATTCTTTAAATAGAGGGATCATAACCGGATAATCACTTTTTTTAGTAATAATAAGAGCACAATAAATAACTTCACCTTGAAGATGCTTGAAATTTGTAAACTCAATTGCTGCCTCATTAGCCTCTAATTTATTTTTAATATCTTCCCAATAAACATTTACAGATTTATCGAACTGACTAAATTCAGCTGAGTTTCTAACCAGCGTTCGTTCAAGACTATTTGCCTGCTCCTCTAGTTGTTCAACATCTGTATCTCTTTCGCTTACAGGAAGTGTATAAAGTCTTGCAATTTCCTGCTTTAATTGTATCCAAAGGTCAAATGTTTTTATAAGGAATTCATTTTTACTGCCTAGTATAGCATTTCTCATTGCAGTTGAAGATTTCAACAGCAAACCTTTATTTTTCAGCAAATTATTATAAACATGAATACTAATTGATGGGTTTTCATCAAATCTTTCGAGAGCAAATGAGTGGAATCTTGCAAAGTCGTTTTCTACTGTTTTAAAAAACATCTCTTTCTCGCTTTCAGAAAGTATAGAGAAGTTTCTGTCAATTTCCTCGTGATTAATTGAAGTAACCTTTAAATAAGCTTCTTCAGCCTGTGTATTATCGTTTATAGCTGCATAAGCCCAAGCCAGCTGTCTGTATGATTCTCTAAGTGAGCTTAGAAAACCGCCAGCCTCAGAAATTTGCTTACTTTGGTTAGCATATGCAATTGTTTTATAATAATCGCCAATTTCTATATATAGTGCTGCAAGATTTGCCAGAACAACAGCAATTCCTTGTGAATCATTAATTTGCTCGCTCAAAGCCAGAGCCTGTTCATAATAGTCTCTTGCTTTGTCAAAGTTGCCTTGAAGCTTTTGAATGTTTCCGATGTTTAAGAGAGAGGTAGATAACCCTTGAACATCAAGAGTATTTTTTTTGATAGTTAATGATTTTTCATAATAAATGCTTGCATTTTCGAGGTCACCCGATAGTTCATAAATAATACCCAGGTTGTTATAACAATAAGCAATAGCATCCTGATTATTAATTTGCTCGTAAATAGTCATTGCTTTTAAATATGAGTTTCTAGCTCGAGGCAAGTCTCCAAGCTGACGGTAAACAACGCCCAGATTGTTATAAATTGCAGCTCCTGCTTCTTTATTACCTGATGCAGCAGCCATTGAAAGAGCTTGTTCATATAATACAACAGCCTTTGGCAAATCACCGTTAACTTCTTGCATGTATGCCATTGCATTTATAATAGAAGCGGCTTTATCAGTTTTATTTTTAAAAGTATATATTTTCAAAGCAGCCTGATAGTATATATCTGCAGATTCAAACTGACGCAACATTCTAAATGCGTCAGCCATCCCGTGATATGTGTCGGCAAGAATCAGAGAGTCGGAATGTAAATTATAGTCCAAAGCATTTCTATATTGAGCAATTCCTTCATTGATTTTATATTCTCTAATGTAAGTTTGAGCAATGAGGTTGTTAATTTTTGAAGCTTCGGCAAATTTTTTTGTTGTATTATAGGTATCATATGCTTCAATATAGTAATCTCTTGATTTATTGTAATTTCCTGCCTGAAACTGAATTTCAGCCATCCCTATTAGGGAGCGAGCGGTAAATACAGGGTCATTAATTTGCTTTGCAAGAGCTAGATATTGTTCATAATAAATAATGGATTGATTATGATTGCCAAGAAGGTTGTATATGTTGCTGAGATTAATAAGCGCATCAAAAACCACTTGCCCCTGTCCGGTTTGCATTGCTTTTTGAAGCGCAAGTTCCCAATATTGAACAGATTCGTTTAGGTTATTTTTGTGAAATTGAATAATGGCAATGTTATTAAGAGCAAGTACTATATCTCTCAAATTCTGAGTTTCTTCAGAATGTTCTAAGAACTTATTATAGAAAACGAGAGCTCTATCATATTGTGTTGTTTTATAATGAATGCTTCCCAAATTTGAATAAATTAAACCCAAATACTGTTTATTATTTGTTTCGAGAGATTCCTTTAGTGCCATTTCCCAAAATCTAAAAGCTTTAGAGTTTTCATTAAGTCTGGTATAAAGCATAGCAATGTTGAGAATGTCTGAAACAGAGCCAATTCCTTGACCGCTTTTCCGTTGAAGGTTTAGCAGTTGTTCGTAATAGGTTGCTGCACCATACAAATTATCCATATTAGCATATATTGCACCAATATTTCCAAGACAATAAGCTATGCCATTGATGTTATTAGTTTTTTCATATAGAAATTGAGAATGCTTGAAATATGTAATTGCTTTTTCGTAGCTTTTAGCTTGGGCATATGCAACAGCCAGATTATCAGAGCAGAAAATTGATAGTGCATCGTTATTGATGTTTGAAGCAATTTCAAAACTCAGCTCGAGGTTATTAATCCCTTTTGTTTTTTGACCTTTTGAAATCTCTATCCTTCCTGATTGAGCCAAAGCAACAGCAACAAAATACTTCACTGAATTATTGGCTTCGTTTATCCAATTATTAAATGATTCAGAATTATAAATCAAATCCGGTATCACTTTTCTGTAATAGATAAGCGCACTGTCGGGTGCATTTTCTTCATAA
This sequence comes from Bacteroidota bacterium, assembly GCA_018335675.1. Lineage (GTDB taxonomy): Bacteria > Bacteroidota > Bacteroidia > Bacteroidales > UBA7960 > PWND01. The sequence continues at coordinate 12,218 of JAGXRQ010000071.1, forward strand.
GCAGCAGCCTTCTCAAGAAATTTTTGCATTTCATTTGTCTGCTGAGAAAAGCTTGATAATGACAATAAAAAGACAATAGATCCGATACTTAATAATTTTATTAGTTGTCTCATATTAACTGTGTTTGATATAGTTAATGCTAAAAAATTTTTATTTAATAAAGAAAAACCATTCCAAGGTTTATTATGAATAACAAATATGTTATTTTTGAGTCAAAATTCATAAAAACTAATTCTAAATGCGCATCCCAAATTTAAAGCTTTTTCCGATTTTATTTCTGCTGATTTCATTTTTATGTGGCAATAACATAAAGGGTCAAGGTCAGAAGCTTACAGCAATGGGTTTGAATGATATTCACATAACCGGATTTGCAATTTCGCCGAATGAAGATTATTTGGTTATTTCAGTTCAAACTGAAGTAAGGAGTTATTTAATGGAAAGCTTTTTCCAAAATGGAGTTTGGACATCTCCGGTGCCTATTGATAAAATTAATAACTTTAAGTCGTCTACTTCAAATATTGGAGGACCTTCATTTAATTTCAATGGGAGAGTCCTTTATTACCACGCTGATTTTCCGGGAGGTATAGGAGCGTATGATATTTATTATTCGGTCAGGGAGTCTGGAGGTTGGAGTAATCCAATCAATATGGGTTATCCTATCAATAGTATGAGTGATGATATGCATCCATCGATTAGTTCCAATGGTAAGCGAATGTTTTTATCAAAAGGCAATGCTGATCTCTCTGTAAAGAAACCTAAAAGAGCGCCAGATTGTCATAAATTATTTGCTGCTGTTAAAGACATCAATGGGAAATGGGAAGTGCCGGTAATGTTGCACGATGCATTAAACAGAGGTTGTGAATTTGCTCTTCACATTGCAAATGATGGGAAAACTGTGTTTTTTTCATCTATAGAGCAAGACAATCCAAAAGATGGTTATAATATTTATTTTGCAAGAGAAATAATGGACGGCACTTGGTTGCTCCCAACTTTACTAACAAGTATTTCATCTGAAGAAACTAATATAATACCCAGAATAGTTGGTGACAACATTTACTATTTAAGACAATCTGAGGGCAGAAGGTCTGTTTCGGCTAATATTTATAAAGAAAAATTGCCGGAGTCGTTTATCCCTTTGCCTACTTTATCAACAAAAGGAAAGTTGGTTGATTTAGACAGTAAAGCACCGCTTAGTACTGAACTAAAAGTATTTGACCCTACAACCCTTAGTGTATTAGGATATTTTCAATCAGACAAGGAAACTGGTGAATTTGAAATTCTTTTGCCTGATGGAGCTAATTATATTGTAGATGTTAGAACAAAGGGGTATTCTTTTGCCAGCTTTCAACTCGATTATAGAAATGAAGAAAAGGTTTTTGGGCCTGAGCTAATTGAATTGTTTGATAAAGCAGAGTTGGTTCTTTCAGTATTTGATAAGGAAATTTTCCGACCATTGGAAGCTAATGTATGGGTTGAAGTTTTGATAGATGAAAAACAATGGCTAAAGAAAATGCAAAAGGAAGTTACTGATTCTGCCGATATTATTGTGTTTGATGATTCGGTTGTTGAAAAGATTTATGCCACAAGACTAGAGCCCGGCGTGTTTTCACTTAATTTACCATTAGGAAGAGAATATATTGTTTGTGCTAAAGCTCCTGGCTTTAAAGAAAATGAATTTAGATTCAACCTCAAGGGTGATATTCTTTTCTCACAGTTTTATAGAGATATAAATCTTGAACCTATAAAAAGAGCAATAGAATTTTATATTTCAGATGCTGACACAAGAGAAGGTATTTCGGCTGAAATATTAATTACCAACTTAAACCGCGAAGAAACAATCTTTTTCACTATTCAAGATGTAAAAGATGGGAAAATTACAGCAATGTTAAGGGAAGGAGACCAATATGAATTTACTGTAAAAGGTGCTCAGGGTTATTCGTTTCATAATCAAGTATTTAATATTGGAGATGATGCTGTTGCATCTTTGGCTGTAGATTTGGTACCTCTTAAAACCGAAACCTCAATTCGTCTAAATAACATATATTTTGCAACAAATTCAGCCGAGCTCACAGCCGAATCGTTTCCTGAGCTTAATAGGGTAGTTGAGCTAATTAATACAAACCCTCAGGTTGTTATTGAAATTTCAGCTCATACTGATAATGTTGGCTCCGATGGATATAATCTTTTACTTTCTGATAGAAGAGCTAAAAGTGTAGTTAACTATCTTATTGAAAACAACGTTGCACAAAAACAACTTGTCGCTCAAGGATATGGGTTAAGAAAACCATTTGTACCAAACGATTCAGACGAAAATCGAGCAATGAATAGAAGGGTAGAGTTTAAAGTGCTTGATGTTATTAGTACAGGCAATTAATTGGGTTTGTGAAATACAAACATTGAAAATGTTATAAAACGAGCATGATTCGCTAAACACATATACGGATGAAAATCATCATGCGAGTTTCATCCAACAACCGAGCTTGAAAAGCGAGCTCAGCGAAGCTAAATTAAAAACGAATTATTTCAAATGAAAAGAAATCTTTATATAAACAAAAACCTTAAAGCAAGAGTAACTAATGCAAGGTGGATTTTGTGTTTAGTATTCTGTTTATTCATATCTACTTCTTATTCTCAGGAAGTTAGGTATGAAGATTTTTATAAAGAAATTGGTAATCTGACAAATGATCAGGTTTATTCCAGACTTTTTAAATACAGAGCCGCAAATCCTCAGTTTGCAAATGCATATATTCAGTTAGCAAACGTTTCTGAAAAGATTTTTAAAGAGCTTGATCCTTTGAGGGAAATTGAGCTTGTTGAATATTGGACAGCAAATACGATTTTATATTATGAATTGTTTGCAGTATATTTTAATGGTGCCGAACTAAGAAGAAACAGAGAGTTTTATGCAAACATACCCGTCGGACCTCCGGGATATAGAGCAAATGAAAATGACTTTTTGCAATATGCTCAAGCAAGAAAAGAATATACTAAAAACTACAAGGATTCTGTTAGGCTTATTTTTGATGAACTTGAAATTTCTAAAGACCATTACAATAATTGTGTTAGAATTTTCAATTATATCAACAGAGATTTTGATAACCTTAATGAGGTTTTGCTAAAAACAGATGAAAGCTTTCTAGACTTACTTAAGGAACTTGAATTTGAATTTAATTCCAGTATTGCTTCATTTGATAAGTATAAAGCACTTCTTACATTATATCCACTAAAAGGTCATAAAAAAACATATCAAGTTAAGATTGGGCAATACACATCTACAGTTGAAGCTATTGTTGGCGCATATAATCAACATTATCAATTGAAGCCAATTCAGACATTCAGACTAGATGGTATTACAAATAGTGACTTCCTGAAAGATACATTCAATCTTTGGAATTATGGGTTGTGGATAGAGAATTATAGAAAAGTATACAATAGTGAAGTTGTTGCTTTGAAAAAAGAAGTTCAACAAATTCAAAAAAACTTCGATGATAACATTAGATTTCTTTCCAGAGTGAATTTTGTTGAACCTGATATGGAAATGAAATCATATGATGAGTTCTTTTTGTTTAGGCTTGGAAAGTTTGATAATAATTCGCTTATAAGGGAGTTGTTCGATTATCTGAATGTTCGTCAGGATTTTATGCTGTTAGGTAAGCATCCATTGAATAATCCTTCGGATAGTACATCAACACTAGCAAGCCGTAAGTTAAGATTTTATTATAGATTTGCTATTCAGTTGAAACATAGCAATAGCTCTTTGGATAAGTTCTGTAGTGCTATTACACCAAACAAAGTTTCTAGGTTTAAATGGTTTTTTGATACTTATTATAAAGGAGAACAGGGATTGCAAAATTATTGCCCTGAACAAAAAACTATGCTTAAACAAAACTTTGACTCCGGGCTTGATAACCTGAAGGCATTTTTTGAAAATGAAAAAACATTGAAAAAGTCATTGAGAAATGCCACTGGCAAAGGTGCTGATATTCCTTTAAGAACTATTGACGAAAATGACGTAAAATATTCTACACTTAATTATATAACAAGAGATGTTGCCTATAATGCTGATCTGCCATTATATGCAGTTGGGTATTTAAAAAAATCAGGGAAAAATGTGGCATTTATAAGCAAATTTACTGAAGATAAAAAGGTTGATTGGGTGAAAGAGGTTACTTTAGATGCAAATTCACAGTTTAAAGCTGAGAAAATTGCTGCTTATGAGAAGGGAGTTTTAGCAGTGGTTACTAATTCTAAAACAGATAATGCTGAAGTTACTTCATACAAAAATGCAATTGTGCATTTTGATAAATCTGGTAAATTGCTATTTAACAAACCTATTGAAGATAATAATTATCCCGTTTTTCTTAGCTATGACGAAATAAACCAGCTCAGTTATATTGCATTTGGGAAAAAATCGGCCTCAAGCTCTCTTTATGATGAGATTTCTATGTGTCAGACAGACTCTGTAGGAAATGTAGTCTGGCAAAATGCATTTTCAGTTAAGGGCAATATCATAGATATGGTGAGAGCTGAAGATAAGTATATTGTTTATTTTAATTTTCAGGAATACAATATTCTAAATAAAAAACAATCTGCCGGTAAATCTGGAAATTTCGGAGTTGTAGCAGTTGATATTGCTCTTGATGGTAGAATTTTGAAAGCAATTCCATTTGTATATTCGCAAGGGTACTATATTGAAAGAGTTTATAATATTTCAAGTGATGAAATAAATCTTATAGGCTATACAGGTATTCCTGGCAATACAGATGGCAGAATGGTATATATTGTAGTTGCACCTGATGGAGAAATTATTTTTAAGAATATAGAATAATACTATCTCACATTCACTTCAAGAAGCTTTCTATTTTGTAGGTATGCCGACAAGTTGTCATTTCTTTTAATTGGACCTACACCGGCGGGGGTACCTGTGAAAATAAGGTCTCCGATTTTTAGTGTAAGAAAACTAGAAACATAACTGATGATTTTATTCACTGAAAAAATCATCATACCTGTATTTCCTTTTTGAACTGTGTTCCCGTTAATTTCCAATGAAAAATCAATATCATTAATATCGCTAAATTCCGATTTATTAATAAATTCTCCAACAGGGGCAGATGAATCAAATGCTTTAGAAATTTCCCATGGCAGTCCTTTTTGTTTACAATTCTCCTGAAGGTCTCTGGCAGTGAAATCTATCCCAACACTAAATTCTTTGTAATACTTATGTGCGAATTTTTCCTGAATATGTTTCCCAAGTTTGCAAATTCTTACTACAAACTCAACCTCATAATGTATGTCGCTAGAAAAATCAGGATAGAAAAACGGTAAACCTGCTCTAATAAGCGCAGTTTCGGGTTTTAGAAAGAAAATAGGCTCAGTTGGTAAAGGGTTGTTTAGCTCGTTTGCATGAGCAATGTAATTTCGGCCTATGCAAATTATTTTCATGCCTTAATGAATTGAATTATCTATTTTACGATTATTGAAGAGTCTTTAAACCCTCTGAACATTATTTCTGTTATAATATTTTTTGTTGAGAGTGGAAACTCTGCCTTCATCATCCAGTCGTAATACTGAGGCTCAATCTTAAATACTTCTTCAACAGTTTTGCCCTTATACTTACCAAAATTAAATATTTCCTTGCCCGATTTATTAAATCCAATATGCCCAACTAAATCTGCATTATTTTGATTATAGGAAAATTCTGATAATGAACCTACATCATTCTTTATTGGGAATGATTTAATTCCATCGTTGTTGGTGTATTCAGTTTCTTTATAGAATTCAATCTGATTTAATAAAATTTCATATGTTGCCATAGTATCAGCCTCGGCCTCGTGCGCACCAATAAGTTCTTTGCCACAATAAAACTTATAAGCTGCTTTAAGTGTGCGTGGCTCCATCTTATGGAAAATGTTCTGAACATCAATCAATTTCCTCTTTTTTATATCGAAATTAATTCCGCATCTTAGAAATTCTTCAATTAGCATAGGAACATCAAACTTATTGGAATTGTATCCCGCAAGATCACAGTTTTTGAGAAACTTGTCAAGCTTGGGGGCAAATTCAATAAATGTAGGTTTATCTTTTACATCATCATTGCTAATCCCATGCACAGATGATGCTTCAGGCGAAATAGGAATCTGAGGATTTATTAAAGTTGTCAAAGTTTCTGTGCTATTATCAGGGTTAACTTTGAAAATAGAAATTTCAACAATCTTGTCTTTCACAACATTAAGTCCGGTTGTTTCCAGATCGAAAAAAGCCAGAGGTCTGGTTAGGTTTAATTTCATCATTTATGGTTTGATAAAACACACGTTTGCGTTTTATATTTATGATGCGAAATTAAACAAAATCAGATTAGGAAGAAATTAAATTGTCTGCTTAGTGTTGAAATTCTCTAGGTTTTCAACAATTCTTTGAAGGAACATTCCACCTAATGCACCATCTACAACCCTATGGTCGCAAGATAAAGACAAATACATCATCTGGCGAATTCCAATAGTGTCGCCATCAGGAGTCTCAATAACCACAGGTCTTTTCTTAATTACTCCAACGCCTAATATCGCAACTTCAGGCTGGTTAATTATAGGAGTTCCCATTATAGAACCAAAAGTGCCAATATTTGTAATTGTAAAAGTTCCTCCTTGAATCTCGTAGGGCTTAAGCTGGTTTTCGCGGGATCTTGTAGCAAGATCATTTAATTCTTTCGTTATCCCAAGAAGATTCTTATGGTCGGCATTCTTTATAACCGGGACAATAAGATTGCCATTGGGCAAAGCCGCCGCAACTCCAATATTTATGTTTTTTCTTAAGATAATCCTATTGCCGTCAACTGATACATTTATCATAGGGAAATCTTTTAAAGCTTTTGCAACAGCCTCAATAAAAATAGGAGTATAGGTAAGTTTCTCGTTTTCTCTTTTAAGCAGAATATTCTTGTTCTTTTCACGCCAATTTACAATATTGGTAACATCAGCTTCAGCAAACATGGTTATATGAACTGAAGTAGCTTCAGATGCGATCATGTGTGATGCAATCAATCTTCTCATCCTGTCCATTTCAATAATTTCATCATCTTTGCCAACAAAAACATTGGTAGGAGAGGGTTGAGGTTTAATGTCAATTTGTTTTTCAGAAATTGCAGCCGGCTTCTCAGATATCTTTTTGAGATAATTAATTATATCGCTCTTTGTTAAACGATTTTCCGCACCTGTACCCGGAATATTTTCCAATTCAGAATTGCTTATGTTCTCTTGTTTTGCAATGCTTCTTACCAAAGGAGAATAAAACCTTCCATGCTTATCCGTTGAAGGGATAGCAATTTCAGAAGTGCTTTCAGACTTAATTTCTTCAATTTCATTAAAAGCGTCTTTATCATTGATTTTAGAAACTTTAGCTTCAGCAACTTTTGATAAATCTGCCTTATCTTCTGCCCCCAAATCTGATTCGATAATTGCTATCACTGAATCTACTGCGGCCACATCTCCTTCTTTAAAAAGCTGTTTGATAAGTTTGCCAGAAGCAGGCGATGGTATTTCAGAGTCAACTTTATCGGTTGCTATCTCTGCAATAGGCTCATCTTCAGATATATTATCCCCGATATTCTTAAGCCATTTGGTTATTGTCGCCTCTATTATGCTTTCACCCATTCTGGGCATTTTTATCTCTATCATTCCCATTTTTAAACATATTAATTCAAAGACCAAACAAAGAAAAAAGAGAAAAGTTCATTAAGTCGTAAGTCCCTAGTCCTAAGTCCTAAGTCCTGAGTCCTGAGTCGGACTTTCGAGAATTTCATCAGCTCCCCGTTCAGGGGGGTGGGGGGTCGGTGGAAATAAGGTATAGGGGTATAAGGGTATAAGGGTATAAAGGTATAGGGTATAAGGAAACCGTCATCAGCTCCCCCTCTAGGGGGCTGGGGGGTGATTGAGGTGACAGGAGGGGTGACAGAAAGGTGACAGAAGAGTGACAGAAAAGTGACAGAAGGGTGACAGAAGAGTGACAGAAGAGTGACAGAAGGGTGACGGGGAGTTCTAAAGCTTAATATCTACAACCTAAAACAAAAAAAAATAGACAAAAAGCAAAAAAACATACACGAAAATTTGTTTTAATTAAATTTATTTATTTGTTTTGTGGCGCTAAATCTTTGAGAAAACCCCGGCCGGGTAGATTTAGCGGGAAAGATAAGCCTGACTGCGAAAGCAGACCTCCCGGAATAGTCCGAAAAAGCAGGAAAAAATTTTATATAAATGAAAAAAACAGTGATTAAAAGAAGAAAAAACATTTTAAGTATGATTGTAGTTTTTTCTTTGTTGATTAATTTCTCATGCAACAAAGAAATGGAAAGCTTGGAAGATGCTTCATCGCGCAGCCTATCAATGGCTGCCCTTGAAATGAAGTATGAACATACGTCAACATCGGTTTATAGCCAACAAAAAGGCGCAAAATATTCCGATATGGAGATGGCACTTATGACCCCTGTCAGGACAAAGCAGAAGGTTATTATGCGCGTTATGGAAAATGGCGATATGTATATGGAAATGGAAAACATGAAGGATGAAAATGCGATTATCATAAATCATCAAACCCTACCTGATCCTACTCCTGTAATTCATAAAACGGTTTTCTGGAAAAATACCGCCACAGCCTACGACAAAATGGGAAAAGTTTTGGGAGAATATAATATTGAAATACCTCTACAAAACGACCTTATTAGAAAGGTAAAGCAGGAAGGGATGAACTATAAGCCCGAGCAGTTAACAAATGCCATGCTCGGTCTTCAGGGAGATCTGTTTGTTAAGGATTTGGATGAGCTGATAAAGAATTCTTCCAAGCTAGGTATCACCGTAAGTTATATCGATAAAAATACCATAGGCTTGAGAAAAAGAGTAAGCTCGCCCTGTAAAAGAGAGCTGGAAGGAGTCTTGATAATCGACCAAAATATGAAAAGACTTCTGGCTACCAGGCTATATCATAATGACGAAATCCTTGTAACCAACGTTTATGGATATAGCAACGACAAACTGCCATATCTTACCTCAATAAAAAAGATGGAGAAGGAGGTATTGCCAAGTGGTAAGGAAATTATTCTTGAAACATTGACTCAAATAAGTGATATAGAGTTGAAAATCAACATATAATTTTCGAAGAGGACAAAAAAGTAGGATTAATTAAAAAAAAACTAACAAATGAAAACATTAGTATCAAAAATATTGCTATTAATATTTATCTTTGCACAACTTACGACAGTAATAGTGAAAGGTCAAATTTCAATAGAAAAGGACAGAAATGTAGTCTGGCTTCATGGTTTAGATGGAGATGAGGGCTCATGGGAACATTATGAGCAGATATTTTCTGCCGAGAGAAAAATGCGCTCATACCGCTTTGCATACAACACAGCCCATGGCGTAGGCAATTCAACACACCATGTGAAGACAAAAGTTGATCAGTATTTGGGAGCCAGCAACACCAATAGTCGCAACTTGGTTATTGGTCATAGTATGGGAGGAATAGTTTCGAGAAACTTAGACAGAACAACAGCCCCAAACTTAAAACGTTTTGGAGGAATAATAACAGTGACTTCCTCAAATTACGGAGCATATATAGCCAACTCACTTTTGGATGGAAGTGTAGAGCAGGCATATAATACGGCGTTGGATGCCTTGGTGGCTCCGTTTTTAGCAGAAGGTCAGACAATAAGCGCGCTATACCCATCTATGAGCGGAGCGGCAGTAAACTATGTTTTAGGACCGCTTGCAGTTTCTCAATTATTAAATAATGATTTAAATGAATATTTTGGGACTCCGGTAACCAACAATGATTTGAAGGTTGGCAGCAGCGTGATGAACTCTATCAATAATTTTCAATCTACGCTTCCGAGAATATCAATGTGGGTAAATGAGCAATCGCCTGTTCATTGGAGGTTGTTCGGTTCGCACTTGAGTTCAAAGGACGGAGATGCACCAAAAGATCAGCCTTTTGTAACTTATATGAGTTTGATAAGGAGATTTTACTTAGAAAGATATAATGCTTATTTGGGGTTGTCAATACTGGCAGCATCATCGGGCAATTGGTTCGGCAGTGCTGCTTATTCCAACCTTGCAACAAAGTACTTAAAAGGTTATAAATGGATAGTAAACAGCGAGATGATGTGGGCAACATTGATAAAGAGTTATAAGGTTGAAACATACACCTATACAGTAGAGCAACTTGTGTGCGATTTGCCATATACCGATTTTGGCTTCGATCATCAGGGCCATGGCGATGATGGTGGCAGCAACTGTCAGTGGGTAACAACAACGATAACCCGAAATGTAATCGTTCAAACCCCATCCGACGGCCTTATTCCCAAAGAATCACAAATCCTGACAGATATCCCCAGCGGTAACGTTTACGAAATCAAAAACGCAAACCACTTCTCCGTAAGGAATATGAGTTATAAGGGCCCTGGAGGGGATAATACAAGGCGAAGATTTAATGATATTTTTAATAGACAAGAAAATGACTTCTTTTTTATTCCGCAATAAGTTATTGATGAAGAGTTTAATAAAATATTTATACATATTATTGTTCCTTCTCGCTTCCTGCGAGAAGGAACAAATTGTAGATAGTATAACTGATGATAATGGAGTTTACATTAAATTATCTTTCAAGTGGTCTAGTTCATTGCATTCTTCAGGCGTTTTTCATAGCAATAGTTTTTTTTCTGTTCCCATTAGGTATGGGGAAAATATAGCTTTACCAACAACAGATATAAATGGTAAACGATTTATGTCATTAATTAATTTTGAAACCGGAAGTATAATTTGGAGTTGGAATGATCTTTTTGACTATACTGAAAACTCTTATCTAGATATATCTCATGCTTTTTTAAGAAATGATTTAATTGTCTGGCAAAAAGGTAACAACAGTTATTGTATCGACTTGAAAACTGGTATAACAAAATGGAAGATTAAAAGAGATAGTTGGTATGCTGAAAGGCTGTTGCCTTTAGAAAATAACTATTTGACCTTTACTTTTTATACTGAAGATAGTGGTTTTGATAATGTTGTTGCATATGCTGGTGATATTGAGAATGGTAATTTAACGGAATTCTTAAAAGCGAATTTATCTGGAGAATATGTTGCCCCAATAACCAACAATGGTTCAATAGGAGGGATCAGCTACATTAACGAAATCGTAAACACGGATTATTTGCTTGTAACTTATGCTGAGCCGCTTCCTGAATGGGCAGTACGATCAATGTTTGGGTTGTATAATACAGAAACACAAGAATGGGTATATGAAAGGGTAATATTGAAAGAACCTCATTGGACAACTTCTGTTTTTCATACTCCAATAATATACAATGATAAGGCATATGCGAATGTTGGAACTTCCATTGTTTGCCATGAAGTTATGACAGGTAATCAAAAATGGAGAAGAGATTTCCCAAACGATTTTCTCTTTTCCGGCTTCATCATAGAAGATGGGATGCTGATAGCCTTGTGTGAAGATGGTAAGCTATACAGGTTGAATCCTGAGACAGGCGGTGTTGTGTGGACAGGCGAGGGTGCAGGTACAAGCAGCAGGATGAGCTATATGAATGGTGTTGTATATTTTGTAGG
>JAGXRQ010000072.1 GCA_018335675.1 Bacteroidota bacterium
AATCCATAATCTTTTAATGGCAAACTGTCAACGAAAACATCAATTATTCTAACTTCATTATCATGGTCAATAGATTCCTCCAGTGAAACAGGAAAAAGGTGTGCTTGACTTCGGTTGTGTCCTTTGATGTATTTCATGTTGTGAAGATACCAACAAAATCAGTACTTTCAAAGAAAAAACACAACTAAACCGCTGATTGTTAATAACTTGCAAGGAGTTGTTGATAAGGGGGTTTTTAGACAGTCTGACGCTCGAGGTGACGATTAAACCCCATTGGCAAATTGCCATATTTGCACATTAACTAATTAACCTATACCCTTATACCTTATACCTTATACCTTATACCTGATACCCTTATACCCTTATACCCTTATACCCTTATACCCTTATACCCTTATACCCTTATACCCTTATACCCCTATACCTCCCCAACTCTAACCCAAAAACTTCTCCGCCTCCATCAAGGCTTTATCCAATCCTCCAACATCTTTACCACCGGCAGTTGCGAAGAAAGGCTGGCCTCCGCCACCACCCTGAATGTTTTTGGCTAGTTCGCGGATAATGTTTCCTGCATTAAGGCCTTTGTCTTTAACTAAATCATCGGAAATGATTACTGTTAGTCCGGGCTTGCCTTCAAAAACATTTCCTACAACAAAAAACAGGCTTTCAACTTTAGCTTTCATCTCAAATGCTAAGTCTTTGGCTTGCTGGGTAGATATTTCAAATTTTTCGGCAAGGAAATTAATGCCATTCTTATTCTGAACTTTTGCAATTAATTCAACTGCAACACTCTTCATTTTTTCTTTCTGCAAAAGCTCAATTTGCTTTTTGGCAGCTTCATGTTCTTCTATGAGATGCTCCAAAGCTTTTACTGTTTCTTTAGGGTTTTTCAGTATTTGCCTAACCTCTTCAAGTTCTTTGATTTTAGAATTAACATATTCTTCAGCCGCTTTACCGGTGATAGCCTCAACCCTTCTTATACCTGCAGCTATTGCTCCTTCCGAAATAATTTTGAATAACCCTATTCTCCCGGTATTATTAACATGAGTACCTCCACATAACTCAGATGAAAATTCCTTATCGAAGTTTATAACCCTAACTGTGTCTCCATATTTTTCTCCGAAAAGCGACATTGCACCCATTGCTTTTGCTTTATCCAGGGCGATATCTCTATGCTCATCAATGAAAATATTCTCTCTTATCTTGTCATTTACAATGTCCTCGACTTTAGCTATTTCCTCATCTGTCATCTTTGAGAAATGAGAAAAGTCGAATCTTAATCTCTGCTCATCAACCAAAGAACCTTTTTGCTGAACATGATCTCCTAAAACTTTCCTTAATGCAGCGTGAAATAAGTGGGTTGCGCTATGATTATTCTCTGTTAGCAATCTCTTTTTTTCATCAACTTTTGCTTTTGCGGCACTCCATTTCGTCGGAATCTTTTCAATAATATGCACTGAAAGATTATTTTCCTTTTGAGTATCTGTAACGATTATTTTTTCATCACCAAAAACTAAAACTCCCCTATCGCCAACCTGTCCGCCAGACTCTGCATAAAATGGTGTTTTATCCAAAACAATCTGATAAAATTCTTTGCCTTTAGATTTAACCTTGCGGTATTTAACAGGATTCACTTCTGCTTCAAGAGTTTCATAACCTAGGAAAACAGTATCTTCATGAAATTCTTTTAGAACAACCCAATCTTCAACATCTAAAGTTGCTGCTGCTCTGGAACGATTTTTCTGTTCTTCCATAGCTATATGAAACCCATCCATGTCAACCTCCAAAGATTTTTCCTTAGCCATCAGGCATGTAAGATCTATTGGGAATCCGTATGTGTCAAACAATTCAAAAGCAAATTTGCCATCAATTAGTTTGTCCTTAGGATGAGAATCAACGTATTTCTCGAATTTATGAATACCGGTTTCTAGAGTTTTAAGGAATGAATTTTCTTCTTCGGCAATTACTTTTCCGATAAGGTCCTTCTGGGCAGCAAGCTCAGTAAACTGATTACCCATTTGCTCAACTAGCACTCCTACAAGTTTATTTACAAAAGGCTCTCTAAACTCAAGGAAAGTGTATCCGTATCTTACAGCCCTTCTCAAAATTCTCCTTATAACATAACCTGCTTTATTGTTTGAAGGCAGCTCGCCATCGGCAATAGCAAAAGCGATAGCCCTTAGATGGTCGGCAATAACTCTCATTGCAATATCAACCTTAACATCTTTTCCATAAGGTTTATTCGCCAGTTTGCTTATTGTTTGAATATATGGTTGAAAAACGTCGGTATCATAATTCGACTTTGTACCTTGCAAAATCATACAAAGCCTTTCAAATCCCATCCCTGTATCAACGTGCTTATTGGGAAGCTGTTTTAAAGACCCATCGGCAAGTCTGTTAAACTCAATAAATACAAGGTTCCAAATTTCAATAACCAGCGGATTATCTTTGTTTACAAGGTCGGCGCCCGATACTTTCTTTCTCTCATCGTCATCACGAATATCAACATGCACTTCACTACATGGGCCACATGGTCCGGTATCGCCCATTTCCCAGAAATTATCTTTTTTCGAGCCGTATAGAATTCTATCTTTAGGCACTATTGAGCTCCAGATTTCAAATGCCTCATTATCAGGCTCAAGTCCATCTTCTTTATCACCACCGAAAACTGTAACGTAAATGCGACTTTTATCTATTTTATAGATTTCTGTAAGCAGTTCCCATGCCCATTCAATTGCTTCTTTTTTGAAATAATCACCAAAACTCCAGTTACCAAGCATTTCAAACATTGTATGGTGATAGGTATCGTGTCCAACTTCTTCAAGGTCGTTGTGCTTACCTGATACTCTGAGACATTTTTGAGTGTCGGCAATTCTGCTGTGTTTTATGGGTGAGTTTCCCAGAAATAAATCTTTAAATTGGTTCATGCCCGCATTGGTAAACATAAGAGTTGGGTCGTTTTTTACAACCATAGGAGCAGATGGAACTATCTCATGTTGCTTTGATTTAAAAAATTCCAGGAAGGTTTTGCGTATTTTTTCCGAATTCATTGGTTATGAGAGTGTTTTATTAATGATTTTTAATTTTTTTCCATATTGAAGGGCAAAAGTAATTTATTTTTTGCTTAGTTTTGTAACGTTTTTTAAGACTGTTCGTTCAAATTATTAAATATTAATGACAATTAATGGTCAAAATACCATAGTCATTTAATATTTTTGTTATAAATTTGGAACGCTATTAAAACAAGATTTGTTCAAAAGCTTATCTATGGCAAAAGTAAAATACCATTTTAACACAAAATCACTAGCCGTTGAACCGGTAAAGGAAACTTTCAAGGATAAACTTAAAAAGTTTATGAGGGTTGTTTTGGCCGGAATGTTATTTACTGTGATAGTGCTTGCATTAGGATGGTCATTTTTTGAGTCTCCCAAAGAAAAAATGCAAGCCAGAGAATTATATCTTATGCGGACGCAATATCAGGTTGTGAATGACAGACTTGATATGTTGGCAAACGTTTTAGAAGATATTCAAACTAGAGACGATCATATTTACAGGGTAATTTTTGAAGCTGAACCTATACCAAAAACTGTAAGAGAGGCCGCAATTGGTGGAGCTGAGAGATACTCCCATCTCGATGGCTTTGACAACAGCGATCTTGTTAAGTCAACAGTTAAAAGGATAGACCAACTGTCTAGGCAGATGTACGTTCAATCCAAATCGTACGATGATGTATTTTCAATGGCTAAAGACAAAGCCAACATGCTTGCTTCTATTCCTGCAATTGTACCAATAGCCAGGGGTAGCGAAAGACTTATCTCAGGTTTCGGACCAAGAATACATCCTGTATATAAAACATTACGACCTCATACCGGTGTTGACTTTACGGCTCCAACAGGCACTCCAATTTATGCAGCCGGAAATGGAGTTGTAACAAAATCTGAAAGAAACAGACACGGCTACGGCATTATGGTGCAAATAAATCATGGCTACGGTTATGAAACCCTATATGCACATATGAGCAGACTAAACGTGAAGGTTGGACAAGAAGTAAAACGTGGTGAAATTATTGGATACGTTGGAAATACAGGCGTTTCAACAGCACCTCACCTGCATTACGAAGTTGTACGCCACGGAGTAAAAGTAAATCCGGTAAATTATTTCTTCAACGACATTACTCCTGAAGAATATCAAGAAATCATAGAAAAAGCCTCACAGGTAAATCAATCGTTGAGTTAGTCTTTGGTTGTAATCACACCTTCATCACTTATTTGCAGTTTAGATCCGGGAAAATCTTCCTTCAATAGTCTTTGTATAGTTTTAATAGCTCTGTTTTGTTCATCTATAACCGGAACTCCTCTTTCTATTTGAATAATAGGAGTAACTTCTGCTCTGATAAATTCCCCTTGTTGATTAACAAATACCTTAACTATTGGTGCTATCCCATTTTCTCCTTTGATATTAAAACGACCATAAGTGCAGAAATTACCAAGACTATAAATGATAAATCGATTATTATAAATATCAACTGATCTGGTTACATGAGGTCCATGCCCGAACACAATGTCAGCTCCGGCATCTATCACTTCTCTGGCAAACTGACAAACATTACCTCTGTTCTCGCCATAAAACATCTCAGTTTTGCACTTAACATTCTGATTTGTTGCCCCCTCTGCTCCTCCATGAAAAGAAACAATTACTATATCTGACTCCTCTTTCAACTCTCTAACCAATTTAGCAGCATTTTCATAATCATGAATGCTCACTGTCCCAAAATTTGGAGCAAATGCAGCCATTCCGAATTTTATCCCATCTTTTTCAACAATAGTTTTAGGATATTCAAGAATGCCCGCATAAGATATTCCACTGGCATTCAAAACCTCAACAGTTCTTCTCCTTCCTAAAGGACCAAAGTCGCCTGTATGATTATTCGCAATACTAACCATGTCGAACCCGGCTTTTACAAGATGATCTACATACGATTCCGGCATTCTGAAGGCGTAACAAAGATCAGGATTTTTACACTGTTTAGCTGTTCCTCCTTCATTTAACAGAACTCCTTCTAGGTTACCAAATGTAACAGTTGCATTTTTCAAAATATGTTCAACAGCAGCAAAAATATCATTGCCTTTGTTAGGTGGCAAATAAGAAGTATTTGGATAATTTGTTCCCATCATAATATCCCCAACCCCAATTACCGAAATCTCAATATCTTTATGTTCCTCAGTTAAAACGGAATCTTTCGACAAATTCAGTTGATCAATAGCAATTCCTTTATCATTGCCCGACACACAGGAGGAAATAAATCCACAAAAAACTATTATAGCTAAATTCTTTATCATCGTTACTTATTGTATTATTTGAGGGGCAAAAATAGCAATTACAACATCATATTTTGTAATTTTACAAATTGTTAGCAAAATTAAATATGGAACACCTGCCAATAGATGAAAGAATATACTACACCATAGGTGAAGTATCCAAAATGTTTGATGTAAACACTTCTTTAATCCGCTTTTGGGAAAAGGAATTTGATATTATTAAACCTCATAAAAACAAAAAGGGCAATAGGCTTTTTACAAAAAAAGATGTAGATAATTTTCATATAATATACAATCTTGTTAAAGAAAGAGGTTATACATTAAACGGCGCAAAGGAAAAATTGAAAAAAAACCCTGAGGATACACTCAAAGAATTTGAAATAATAAAATCACTCAAAAAGATTGAAGATTTTTTGTTGGAAGTTAGAAAAGGCATAAAAGATTGATTAATTAAAGAAATGGAGAAAACAAAAATGGGAATATCATACCTGAAGAAATTTCTGACAATTATTTTATTGTTCACAATTAGCTTAAGTGCATTTTCACAACAAAAACTTACAACTAAAAATAAAAAAGCTAAAGCAGCATTTGAAAGAGGCGTGGAATTGTTTAATTTAATCCTGTTTGCTCAGGCAGAGAGAGAGTTCAAGAATGCAATTGATCATGATCCGAAATTTATTGAAGCATATATTGTTTTAAGCGAAGTATATCAAAAACAGGAAAAGCATTTAGAGGCTATTTTTTATTTAGAAAAAGCGGTTGAAATAAACCCTAACTTCTACCTTTTAGGGCATTTTTATTTAGGAGAATCATACTTCAAAACTGGTCAATATAAGAAAGCAAAAAACTCACTCGAGAATTTTTTAAACTATAAAACAAATCATAACTCCTCGATTGTTAAAGCAAAAAAATACATTGACAACTGCAATTTTGCAATAACAGCGATTGAAAATCCTGTTCCTTTCGAGCCAAAAAACCTTGGAGCAGCAGTTAACTCTGAGTATGCCGAATATAGCCCTGTGCTTACAGCCGACGGGCAAACATTGATATTTACACGAAAACAGCCACGAACAAACCCTGAACATTTAATATATGGAAAGGAGTACGAAGATTTTTATATTAGCTATTTAGAAGATGGGAAATGGACTGAAGCTGTTAACCTTGGAGAGCCTATAAACACTCCGCGAAATGAGGGAGCTCAATCTATAACAGCTGATGGCAGGCATCTTTATTTTACTGCTTGTGGCAGACCTGATGGATTTGGAAGTTGCGACATATATTGTTCATATCGTATTGGCAACCAATGGTCATCTCCTCTAAATCTTGGACCAAATGTAAATTCCAATAAATGGGACTCTCAGCCATCTATATCGTCTGATGGTAATACACTGTATTTTACAAGTGGTCGAAATGGGAACAGAGGTCACATGGATATTTGGGTTTCAAAGAAAAACGAAGAAGGATTTTGGACTACCCCTGAAAACCTTGGAGACATTATTAATACGTCAGGAAGAGAAATGTCTCCTTTCATTCACCCTGATAATCAAACATTATATTTTGCCTCAGATAATCATCCAGGAATGGGAGGGTTAGACTTATTTTATACCCGTAAAGATGAAAACGGAGAATGGATGACTCCTGTAAACATAGGCTATCCAATAAACACTCATGCAGACGAAATCTCTCTTTTTGTGAGTTCAACTGGCATGGAGGCATACTTTGCGTCTGATATGCTTGGAGGTTATGGAGACATGGATATTTATTTCTTTGAGCTTTATGAAGAGGCTCGCCCCGATCCTATTACATACATGAAAGGAATAGTATACGATAGTGAGACAAAACAAAGACTTGAAGCAGATTTTGAGCTTATAGACTTATCGAATAATACGACAATTATGAAATCAAAATCAGATCGAAGATTCGGAGAGTTTATTGTTGTTATTCCAACCGGCTTGAATCTAGGTCTAAATGTTTCCAAAGATGGATATTTATTCCATTCCGAAAACTTTCAATACAACGATTCAAGAGGAAGCCTAGATCCATATATTCGTGATATCTATTTAAAAAAGATAAAAGGCGGAGAAATTGTAGTGTTGAAAAATATTTTCTTTGAAACAGCAAAATTTGATTTGCTTTCTGAATCAATTGCCGAACTTCAAAGGTTGCTTATTCTTTTACAAAGAAATCCAACATTAAAAATTGAAATAAGCGGACACACGGATAGAGTTGGGACATATGCTTATAATTTAGAACTTTCTAAAAACAGAGCCAGAAGTGTATATAACTACCTGATTGCAAATGGAATAGAAGCAAACAGGCTCTCATATAACGGGTATGCCGACACTAAACCCATTGATAGCAATGAAACAGAAGAAGGAAGAGCTAATAACAGAAGAACTGAGTTTAAAGTAATAGAATAACCTTTTTAATATGCAAGAAAATATAAACATCAACAACATTTTATTTATTGACCTGGAAACTGTTCCGGTATGTAAAAACTTTAAAGAATTGCCTGATGCCCTAAAGCCATTATGGGAGCACAAAGTCCAGCGGATAAAAAAAGAAGATGAAACAAAAACTACTGAAGAGTTGTTCTTTGAAAAAGCAGGTATTTATTCTGAGTTTGGAAAAATTATTTGTGTGTCAGCAGGATTTTTCAGACCTGAGTCTAACGGATTAACATTTAGAGTTAAAGCTTTTTACAGCGATAATGAAAAAACTATTTTGCAAGAATTGTGCAAATTACTTGAATCGCATTACAACACAAAGTCACATTTCCTTTGCGCACATAACGGCAAAGAGTTTGATTTTCCATACTTATCAAGAAGATTGCTTATCAACAACATCAAACTGCCTTATTTATTAGACAATGCAGGTAAGAAACCATGGGAAACACCTTTCCTTGACACAATGGAGCTATGGAAATTTGGAGATATAAAAAACTACACATCATTGGCTCTATTGGCTGCAGTTTTTGGAATCCCAAGCCCTAAGGATGATATTGATGGAAGTCAGGTAGCTGATGTATATTACAATAAAGGTCAATTAGAAAGAATTGCAAAGTATTGTAATAAAGATGTTATTACAACTGCAAGGCTATACCTGAAATTAACACAACAAGGAGAGATTTCCGAAGATCAGGTAAATATTATATAACTTGTTGCGCAAGTTACCTTATATAAGCCGTTTTAATCATTGTTAATAAAATAATTTCATTTTTTTGATGAATACAAAGATGTGTTTATCTATTTTTGAAGCATGAATGCACCAGAAAGAAAAACAAAAGATACTACAGTCAGAACTCCAAGAAAGGCTTCATCTTCAGTAAATTACACTGACCATGGAAGAATTCCACCTCAAGCGGTTGACCTTGAAGAAGCCATTTTGGGAGCAATGCTTCTCGAACAGGATGCATTAACAAATGTAATTGACATTGTTAAGCCTGAAGTATTTTACAAAGAATCACATCAGAAAATTTGCGCAGCAATAGGTGAGCTTTTTAAGAATTCTCAGCCGGTAGATATCTTAACCCTAACCAGCGAACTCCAGAAAAGAGGCGAACTAGAACTTGTGGGAGGTGCATATTATATATCACAGCTAACAAACCGAATTGCATCTGCTGCGAATATTGAATTTCATACAAGAATAGTAATTGAAAAATATATTCAGAGAGAGCTAATAAGAATATCTTCTGATATTATTAAAGATTCATATGAAGACAGCCAGGATGTTTTTGATATTCTGGACAAAGCTGAGCAAGGATTATTCTCAGTTAGCGAAACCAACCTAAGAAGGAGCTATTCTGATATGAAAAGCTTGATTAGGGAGGCAATTGAAAATGTTGAAAAAGCAAAAACTCAGGAAGGACATATAACAGGTGTCCCGACAGGCTTTACAAATCTTGACAGGATTACGGCCGGATGGCAAAAATCTGACTTGGTTGTATTGGCTGCTCGACCTGGTATGGGTAAAACAGCATTTGTGCTAAGTATGGCTAGAAATGTTGCTGTTGAGTTTAAAAGACCTACTGCTGTTTTTTCTCTGGAAATGACCGGAGTACAGCTTGTTACAAGGCTAATTGCTAGTGAATCTGAAATTACTGCCGATAAGCTTAGAAGAGGGCAGTTGACCGACCATGAATGGAAACTGCTTAATGAAAGAATTGCTTCACTTACTGATGCTCCATTATACATTGACGATACTCCGGCTTTGACAATTTTCGAGCTTAGAGCGAAATGCCGTAGGCTAAAAGCAAAACATAACATTGAATTAGTAATCATAGACTATTTACAGCTCATGTCGGGAAGTAGCGACGGTAAAGGCAATAGAGAGCAGGAAATCAGCAATATATCGAGATCAATGAAGAGCCTGGCCAAGGAATTAGGTGTGCCTATTATTGCACTATCCCAATTAAGTAGGGCTGTTGAAACAAGAGCAGGCTCTAAAAGACCCATACTATCCGACCTTAGAGAATCAGGCGCTATTGAGCAAGATGCTGATATGGTGTTGTTTATTTACAGACCAGAATATTATCAAATTCATCAGGATGAGGAAGGTAACTCAACTGAAAGAATGGCTGAACTGATTGTTGCAAAACACAGAAATGGAGCATTGGGAACAGTTAAGCTCACATTCATGAACGAGCTGGCAAAATTCACAGACTACGAGCCTATTCCTTATTTGCCAAGCAACACTAGCTTTAGACCCTCAGGAAATTTTGAGCCAAACAACGATGAGCCTTCATCAAACTTTATGACAAGGCCTTCAAGAATGAATGATATTAATGATGATGACGAGCCTCCGTTTTAGGATTAAAGCTTAATCAACTTTTTAGAATAAGATTTTCCTGAGTTTAATACTTGTATCATATACAAACCCGGATTAAATTCACTCACATCAATTGTTATTGAATTCATTGATGAATCTTGAATTATTGATTCCCAGACTATTCTTCCTTGGAGGTTAAGAATTTTTATAACAGATTCAAAATTGTTTTCAGGAATCACTATCCTTAAGTAACTATTTGCAGGATTGGGATAAACAATAATATCATTTTCATTTTCAAGACAACAATTTACACCAACTGGAGGAGTATAGTTAACCTTAAATATGCCGTTATTAACTGACCAAAAAAACCAATCTCCACCGGTACCGGTTTCCCAGTTAGACAAATTAAAGGTATTGTTTCCATGTTCGTCGCCTTTTATTTTATAAGCCAATACAGCTTTACCGTCCTGATACCAGGTTAGAGAATCAACACTAGTACAAACCTCCGGAGCTCCTGTCCAAGTTTGAAGAAAATAAGCATAATCATCAAATTCAGGTTCTCCAAAAACTCTTGCAATTCCATTTTGATCTATTGTTATTGCTGTATATTCATTTGCAGCAATCCCTTTAGCAGGCAAATCCCAATCATGCACCATTCTGGCAAGAAAAGTAAAGTGTCTGCCTTTCCTGTCAATTCCATCAATTTGTGGTCTATTGTAATGAGTATCAGTTATTGTATTCTGAAGAAATGGTACTGAAAAAACTTCGCGATCAAATTTGATTTTATAGTTGTATGGATTTTCAAGAGCAGCAGAAGACATTGCATTTCCCCACTGTGAGGTAAAAACTACTTCTCCTAATATAGACATTCCCGCGCTTGAGCCTGCAATTGTAACTCCTTTGTCATTAATAAGATAATTGATTGCATCAAAAAGCTTTGTGCCTTTCCAATTGCTTAGAATATCCCATTGATTATTACCGCCAATAAATAAAGCTTCCGCATTTAAAACTAATTGTTCAACCTCATCATCATTGGCTTCTTCGGCAGATGATACAATAATTGTAGTAACTGAGTTGGTTCTTATTCCAACTTCATTATAAAAATATGCATTATAAAAATCATCTCCATCAAACAATAATACAACAATATCGCCTTCATCAGCTCTTTGAACAAACCACTTCATTGCAAAGATATTATCTTCAGCTCCACCAGCTAAAACAACTCCGGGCAGAGGGTTGGATGTAACATCATTGCTATTCCCAATACGGTAAATAGTTTGGGAGTAAGACATTTGAAAACTAAAAATCAGAAGGAAGTTTACAAGAAGGAAGTTCAGAATTTTCATATTGCTTTTATTTTATAAAGGGCAAAATTAGTCATTTATGAACAAATCTAACGATGAAAGTCTAATAATATTTTATATTCTCTCCCACTCTATGTAATATCATAAGATGAAAAATTCGCTGTTAATTAGTATCTTTGTATGCAGAAAACTATATATGATATGAAGAAGTTGACTTTAATAATATGCTTTATTATCCTTGCTTTAAACACCAGAGCTGCTTTTATTCTTATTCCTATGGATAATACTCAAAGCAACCACCTTAAGGCCTACGGTGTTGCATATTTCGTTTTAACAAACGAAGTAGAAGTTAGCTGGTTGCTTAACTATCGCGATGGCAGTTTTATGTTTCCTTATCATAATATTTTCGAAGGAGAACTTATTGCCAGAGGCGTTACATATCAAGTTATAGCGGATGTTCAGGCAGCTTCAATAATTACACAGGTAAACGACCCTGAGATAAATATGTCTGAAATAAGGCTTCATAAAGTACCTCGAATTGCAGTTTACACTCCGCCAAATTCTCTTCCCTGGGATGATGCAGTTACACTTGCACTTACTTATGCTGAAATTCCTTACGATGCTATTTATGATACTGAGATTTTGAATAACATTCTACCAATTTATGACTGGCTTCATCTTCATCACGAAGATTTTACAGGTCAATATGGTAAGTTTTGGTTTGCATATAGAGAAACGCAGTGGTATAGAGAAGAGGTGAGAGTAGCAGAGGAAATGGCCAGAAGATTCGGTTATAAAAGAGTTGCTGATCTAAAACTTGAAGTTGCAAGAAAAATTCAACAGTTTGTTGCCGGAGGAGGATATTTATTTGCGATGTGCTCTGCACCGGAGAGTATTGATATTGCTTTGGCTGCTGAAGGAGTTGACATAGTTCACGAAGTGTATGATGGAACTCCTATTGAAGCAGGTGCACAGCAAAAGCTTGATTTTTCTAAGACATTCGCATTTCATAATTTCAAAATTGAAACCAACCCATATGAATATTCAAAGTCTGATATTGATGTTCCAAAAACAGACAGAGACCAGAGGACTGACTTTTTTACATTGTTTGAATTTTCTGCAAAATGGGATCCAGTGCCTACAATGCTTACCCAAAACCACCAATCTGTATTAAAGGGATTTATGGGACAGACAACAGCGTTCAGAATTCATACAGTAAAACCAACAGTTACTATACTTGGTGAGACGAAAGCAAAAAATGAGGTAAGGTATATGCATGGGGCTTTTGGACAAGGAACCTTTACTTTTTATGGAGGACACGACCCTGAAGATTACAGACATTATGTTGGTGACCCTCAAACCGACCTTGAATTGCATCCAAATTCGCCCGGATACAGATTGATATTAAACAATGTGTTGTTTCCTGCGGCCAAGAAGCAAAAGCAAAAAACGTGATTATCTAAAATTGAATAAACGTCTTTTCTTTCTTTTATAAATCATAAATGAGAAAGGATATTTATTATCCTTATCAGGTTCAAAGTCATTTCTTTCCATTAATTCCCATTTACTGCAATCCACTTCCGGGAAGAAAGTATCTCCATCGAAAGCAGCAAAAATCCTTGTAAGATATAAATTCTTAGTGGCTTTATGATTTAGGGCATATTCATATATCTGAGCGCCCCCAACAACAAAAACGTGCTTCTCGTTTTTTGAGAGTTTTAATGCCTCTTCGTAGGAGTGTGCGATTTGACAACCTTCAACCTTATAATCCAATTGTTTTGTAACAATTATAGTCTTTCTTCCTGGCAAAGGTTTACCAATGCTTTCAAAAGTTTTTCTACCCATTATCATTATATGCCCTAATGTTGTCTTTCTAAAAAACTTCAAATCGGCAGGCATGTGCCATATTAGTCTGTTTTTATTACCTATAACACCGTTATTGGCAACTGCAGCAATTATTGAAACAGTCATATTTTATATTTTTAGTGTTCCTAAAATAGATGTACAATTAAGCCCTATATTGCAACGGGAGCTTTAATAAGCGGATGAGGGTCATACCCTGTTAGTTCAAAATCCTCAAATTTGAATTCAAAAATATTCTTTACGTCAGGATTTATCTTCATTGTCGGCAAACTCCTTGGTTCTCGTGAAAGCTGAAGATTAGCCTGATCTAAATGATTTAGATATAAATGAGCATCACCAAAAGTATGAATATAATCTCCGAGTTTTAATCCACACACCTGCGCAATCATCATTGTTAATAATGAATAAGAAGCTATGTTAAAAGGTACTCCTAGAAAAATATCTGCACTTCTTTGGTAAAGCTGACATGATAATTTGCCATCAGCCACATAGAATTGAAACAATACATGACATGGCATTAGAGCCATTTTATCTAGTTCAGCAACATTCCAGGCGCTAACAATTATTCTACGAGAATCAGGATTGTTTCTTATCTGATTAATAACATCAGAAATCTGGTCGATTTTTCTATCGGCGGCTCCCCAGCTTCTCCATTGCGCTCCATAAACAGGGCCTAAATTTCCATTTTCATCGGCCCATTCATCCCAAATACTTACACCATTATCTTTTAAGTATTTAATATTGGTATCACCATTTAAAAACCAAAGAAGTTCGTAGATAATTGATTTAAGATGAAGCTTTTTAGTAGTAACGGCAGGAAATCCCTTGTTAAGGTCGAATCTCATCTGATAACCAAAAACACTAATAGTGCCCGTACCCGTTCTGTCTTCTTTTTTTACGCCATTATTAATAACATGGCGCATAAGGTCAAGATATTGTTGCATAATTATAAAACTTACCCGGCTATTGAATGCCAAAGGTAAATTTTAGTAATGTGAAAGTCAAGGATAAGTTATTAACTAAAACAGCATTCCCACGATTGTAGCGGAAAACAGAGATGCAATAGTTCCGCCGACAAGAGCCCTCATTCCAAACTGCGACAATCTAGTTCTTTGGTTTGGAGCAAGAGAGCCTATACCTCCTATTTGAATACCAATGGAAGCAAAATTCGCAAATCCACAAAGCATATAAGTGGCCATAACTATAGATTTCTCAGAAGCGAAGCTAGCCTTAAGGTCTGCTAGGCTTATATATGCTATAAACTCACTCATAGTAAGCTTTTCCCCAAGCAGCTGACCAACGAGAGTCATATCCTGACTACTAACCCCAACGCTATAAACCAGAGGAGCAAATAAATACCCAAGAATAAACTGCAGACTGAGTTTGCTATACTGCCCACTGGTAATGTCGGCAATGATAGGGTTAAGATGAGTTACACCGCCAATAAAACCGAATATATAATTCACAAGAGCAATCATTGCAACAAAAACAAGGAGCATTGCAGCAACGTTAACAGCAAGCCTCAACCCTTCGCCAGTTCCATTAGCAATAGCTTCAAGAATGTTGCTACCAATCTTATCTTTCGAAACAGTAACATTAGCGCTTATATCTTCCGTTTGAGGTAAGAGTATTTTTGAAGCAACTATTGCTCCCGGAGCAGCCATAATTGAAGCAGCCAAAAGGTGTCGGGCAAAATATAATCTTTGCACTGGATCGTCTCCTCCAAGGAACGCGATATAAGCAGCTAGCACTCCACCTGCAATAGTTGCCATACCGCCTATCATAACAAGCATTATTTCAGACTTATTCATATCGGGCAAGTATGCCTTAATAAGCAGAGGAGATTCAGTTTGACCGAGAAAAATATTACCGGCCACCGATAAACTTTCTGTTCCAGACAATCTCATTGCTTTTACCATTAACCATGCAAGAACATATACTATTTTCTGAATTATGCCAAGATAAAACAATACACTAGTAAGAGCAGAGAAGAAAATAATTGTTGGCAATACCTGAAATGCAAATATAAAACCATAAGAATTAACATCCATCATGCCACCAAGAAGAAACTCAGCCCCTTCTCTACTAAAATTCAAAACTAAAAGGAACACTTTACTAACATATTCAAATAATTGCTGAACAAAAGGTACTTTCAATATCAGAACTGCAAGAACAATTTGGATGAATAATCCTTTTGCTACTACACCCCAATTTACAGCCTTTCTGTTTGCGCTAAACACCCATGCTAAAAAAACCAGGACAAATAATCCTATTACACCTCTAAAAATACTTTTTACTCCAAAACTTTCCTTAAATGGAAGCACTTCTAAAAATTCTTTGTATTCATATACAACATCACCTGATTTTAGAATAAGCTTATCGTTTTCCAAAGATACAACAACAAAAAACAATGGTTTTTCCGCTGCTGACAAACCATCCGGACTAACTCTGGCAACTTCATTTCCTTTGCCGTAGTATATAATATATGGAATTCCTTGTTTGGCTGAATAAACGATTGAATCAACTTCCAATGATTCATTAATAGGTTTTGGAAATAATGTTAGAGTATCTTTATTTAAAGTCCATTTTCCATTTATTTCATAGCCAATTTCTGAGAAGAAAGCCCTGAAATTATTATCATCGCCGTTTAAAAGAGTAAGCATACATTCGCTTTCCGGCTTAAACAATGAGTCTGCGATAATAACATTCTCAATAATCCATCTTTTTTTAATATCAGATTTAACTTGTTTTTTTTCAGATGAGCACGATGCTGCAAATACAGAAATAACAGCTAGTGCAAGAATTATCTTAAGAGCTCTTAGTTGCATATCAATAAGTTTTGAATAGGGTGGTGAATGAATATTTGCAAATGAACTACAAACCTATCATTTTTTTTTGGAATAACACAAATGAAAGGAAATTTTTAGAATAATATAAGATTATTCGCTGCCTTGAGCTTTACGTCTGGAAATTTCATCTCGAATTTTAGAAGCTTTTTCGTAGGCTTCTTCATCAATTGCTGCCATCAACATTGTTTCCAATTCCTTAAAAGTGTATTGTTCAAAATCTCTTTCTGTTGACTTTCCTTTCTTTTCTTCTTCAATCTCTTCAGGATTTGATGCGCTACTGTGCTCTTCGGGAAGTATAATGCCGGCCGCATTAAGAATAGACTCATAGGTATAAATAGGGCATTTAAATCTAACAGCTATAGCAACAGCATCACTTGTTCTTGAGTCAATTTCAATAACATCCCCTCCATTATTACAAATCAGTTTGGCAAAAAAGATACCTTCGCTAAACTTGTAAATAATCACTTCTGAAATATTAATTTTGAATGTTTCTGCAAAGCTTTTAAAAAGATCGTGAGTAAGAGGTCTGCTAGGCTTCATTTTTTCGAGCTCAATTGCAATTGCTTGTGCTTCAAAACTACCAATTACAATGGGCAGACGACGTTTTTCGCCTACTTCTCCAAGAATTAGTGCATATGCACCTGATTGCGACTGACTATAGGAAATACCCAGAATTTCAAGCTTAATTTTATTCTCCATTCAGTTCAGAGGATTATAATATTCTTACTAACTAATTACAAAAATAGCTGAATTTTCCCAAAAATTCATCATTAAAATAACTACAAAAAAATATTTTTATTAAACAATTGGGCAATATATCCGTTTAGGAGCAAAGGAAAAGGGAAGTTTTAAACAAACACGCAAAAATTATCAAAAATCAAATCGGATTTAAACGAAATAAATATTTATTTTTGTCGCCGCATTTAACAATAATTATAATTACAAACAATGTTTAATTAAATCAAGGAGGTAAATATGCCGTTAATTTTTTGGTTAGTTCCTATCGGTGCTGTTTTAGCTTTATCATTTGCTTATATATTTTTCAAGCAAATGATGAAACACGATGAAGGTACTGACACGATGAAAAAGATTGCTGCCCATGTACGTAAAGGAGCATCTGCTTACTTACGTCAGCAGTACAAAGTAGTAATTATTGTGTTTGTTATTATCACAATAATTTTTTCAATTTTGGCTTATGGATTAGGTATTCAAAATCCATGGGTACCATTCGCATTCATCACAGGTGGTGCATTTTCGGGCTTGGCCGGTTTCTTTGGGATGAAAGCCGCTACTTTTGCTTCTGCACGTGTAGCTAATGCTTGTAGAACTTCATTAAATGCCGGTTTGCGTTTAGCTTTCCGTAGTGGAGCTGTTATGGGCTTGGTAGTTGTTGGTTTAGTTCTTCTTGACATTTCAATCTGGTTTTTAGTTCTTGATCACTTTATTCCTGAAATGGCCGGTGGTTATAAGCTAATGACAATCAGCGCAGTTATGCTAACATTCGGTATGGGTGCATCTACTCAAGCTTTATTTGCACGTGTTGGTGGTGGTATTTATACTAAAGCTGCTGATGTTGGAGCTGACCTTGTTGGAAAAGTTGAAGCAAACATACCTGAAGATGACCCACGTAATCCTGCTACTATTGCTGATAACGTTGGTGATAACGTTGGTGATGTTGCCGGTATGGGAGCCGACTTATTTGAGTCATTTGCTGCTTCTATTCTTGCTTCTGCCCTTCTTGGTGCTGCTGCATATATGAAAGATAGTGCACTTCAGTTTAATGCTGTAATTGCTCCTATGGTTATTGCCGCAATAGGAACTATGCTTTCAATTCTTGGTGTTTTTATGGTTAGAACAAAAGAAGGTGCTACACAAAAACAACTTCTTAAATCATTAGGTTTAGGTGTTAATATAAGTGCAGTACTTATTGTTATTGCCTCTTACCTTGTATTGCATTTCCTTGGATTACCTGTCGGGCTATGGGGTTCTATTGTAATTGGACTTGCTGCAGGTATTGGAATTGGTCAATCTACTGAATATTTTACTGCTTCTGCATATAAACCAACACAAAAAATTGCAGCTTCAAGTTCAACAGGTCCTGCTACTGTAATTATCAGTGGTGTTGGAACTGGGTTAATTTCTGCTGCTGTTCCACTTGGAATTATTGTTGTAGCCATTACTCTTGCATTTGGATTTGCATCTAACTTTGTTTTCAATGCATCTAATTTAAACATTGGATTATACGGAATTGGCATTGCCGCTGTTGGTATGCTATCAACATTAGGTATTACATTAGCAACAGATGCTTATGGTCCGATTGCAGATAATGCAGGTGGAAATGCTGAAATGAGTAAATTAGGACCGGAAGTGCGCAAACGTACAGATGCTCTTGATGCACTTGGAAATACCACTGCAGCTACAGGTAAAGGTTTTGCTATAGGTAGCGCTGCCCTAACAGCACTAGCTCTTTTAGCTTCTTATTTTGAAGAAATCAGAATGATGTTTGTTAAATTCCTTGACAAACCTCTTGAATTAATAAACGGAACACCTGCTATTGATGCTCAATTTATAGATTTTGTTCATCATTATGATATTCACCTTATGAACCCAATTGTTATTGTTGGTATTTTCTTAGGTGTGATGGCTGTGTTCTTATTTAGTGGTATGACAATGAATGCCGTAGGACGTGCAGCTCAAAAAATGGTTGACGAAGTTCGCCGTCAGTTTAAAACTATCCCCGGAATTATGGAAGGTACTGCTGAACCTGACTATGCAAAGTGTGTTGAAATTTCAACTAAAGGTGCACAGAAAGAAATGCTTGCACCATCTCTAATTGCATTATTAATTCCTGTAGTTGTAGGATTGGTATTTGGAGTTGCAGGTATTGCAGGTTTACTTATTGGAACAATTTCAAGCGGTTTTGCACTTGCTATCTTTATGGCAAACGCAGGAGGAGCTTGGGATAACGCTAAGAAATATGTTGAAGAAGGTCATTATGGAGGAAAAGGCTCTGACAATCACAAAGCAACCGTTATTGGTGATACAGTTGGTGATCCATTCAAAGATACTTCAGGCCCAAGTTTAAATATTCTTATCAAACTTATGGTAATGGCTTCTGTTGTAACCGTTGGTGTGGCAGTTTCTTATCATCTTTTGTAAGAATCTAATCAATAAAAACAAAACCCCTGTTGCTTAACGTTTCAGGGGTTTTTTGTTTCTACAAAGGATATCGGTGCGCTGCACCTAAAACCCCAAAACCCAAACCCTCCTAAAAATACCCCAACTATACATTAAGTTTATTTAATAAACAATTGTAAAGTTTATGTGTTATCTTTGCGCATCATTTAAAAAACGCTTATGGCAGATCTTAAAGTTCTTACATTCAATGCATTACTAAATAACAGTGCAAAGTTGTATTCGGATAATGTTGCTTTATCCTATATTGGACAAAAACCTCTTACTTACAGAGATGTTAAAAGTCTAAGTGACAATCTAAGTTTATTCTTGGCAAAAAAAGGGATAAAAAAAGGCGATAAAGTTGCCTTACTCGGACCAAATATGCCAAATTGGGGCGTCACATATCTTGGTGTAACAGGCATGGGTGCTGTAATTGTACCTATTCTTACAGAGTTTTCAGGTGTTGAAATCAAAAAGATTCTAGAGCATAGTGAAGCAAAAGCTATAATTGTTTCCGATAAATTAACCGACACTCTTAAGGGTAATATTCCTGAGAATGTTTATGTGTCAGTTATACTTGAAACCTTTCAGGAAATTAATACATATGCATTAAATATTGAGGGGAAAGCTGAACTTTCGACTGAAGATAATAAAGGTTTCGAAGGAATAGAACTATCTGTTCCCGAAGAAAATGACCTTGCTGCAATTTTATACACATCTGGTACAACAGGTAACCCCAAAGGTGTTATGCTAAGCCATTTGAATATCGTTTCAAATGCCGTAAATACTATCATGCATATTCAAAAAGTTACTGAAACAGATAGAATGCTTTCAGTATTGCCATTGTCACATACATATGAATGTACAATTGGATTAATTATTCCAATGATGACAGGAGCTTCAGTTTATTATCTTGATAAGCCGCCAACAGCTTCGGTTTTATTACCGGCAATGGCAGCATTAAAGCCAACAATGATGCTAACGGTGCCTCTAATCATAGAGAAAGTATATAAAGTGCAAGTGTTACCAAAGCTCACTAAAAGTCCTGTACTAAGAACTTTAGGCAAAGTAAGATTTTTCAAAAAGTTTTTCCATAAACTTGCCGGTAAAAAGATTTATAAGGCATTTGGCGGAAATCTTCATTTTTTTGGTATTGGTGGCGCAAAACTTGACGCTGAAGTTGAACAGTTTTTGAGAGATGCTAAGTTCCCATATGCTATTGGCTATGGACTTACAGAAACATCGCCATTACTTGCAGGATGTGCTCCTTCTATTACTAAACTGCAATCAACAGGATTCAACATTCCAGGACAAGAAATGAAAATTCTAGATCCAGACCCAAATACAGGAGAAGGTGAAATTGTTGCAAAAGGGCCAAATGTAATGAAAGGTTATTATAAAGAACCCGAAAAAACTCGTGAAGTATTCACAGAAGATGGTTGGTTTAAAACAGGCGACTTAGGAGCGTTTGACGAAGATGGGTACTTATATATCAGAGGCCGACTGAAAAATATGATAATTGGCCCGAGCGGTGAAAATATATATCCTGAAGATATTGAGGCTGTTATTAATAATCAAAGCGGAGTTCTCGAATCATTAGTGTTTGAGCTCAAAGGGAAATTGGTTGCAAAAGTGCATCTTAACTACGAAGAAATTGAACACAGATATCAGCATTTGAAAGAATCTGCTCATAATTGGAAAGACCATATGCAGGATGTTGTTAATGAAAAGCTTAAAGAAATACATCAAAGAGTAAACTCCAGCATAAATAAGTTTTCTAGAATTAATATGATTGTTGAGCAACAAACTCCATTCGAAAAAACTCCAACGAAAAAAATCAAAAGGTTTATGCACATGCAGCATTAAACATTACACAAATAAAAAAACCGGCTTATTATTGTAAGCCGGTTTTTTTGTATCCATTAATATCGTCTATTATTGCACATAGCTTTCAATAGGCTCACATGTACAAACAAGGTTTCTATCCCCATATGCATCATCGATACGAGTTACAGATGGGAAATACTTCATTTCCTCAGACCATGATGCAGGGAATGCAGCTTCTTCTCTTGAATACGGGAAGTTCCATTCGTTACCAGCAACCATTTTTGCAGTATGAGGAGCATTTTTAAGAACGTTATTTACCTTATCAGCTTTGCCATCTTCAATAGCCTGAATTTCCTTTCTAATAGAAATCATGGCATTAATAAAACGGTCGAGTTCTTTCAAAGGCTCACTTTCCGTTGGTTCAACCATTAAAGTTCCTACAACAGGGAAGGCCACGGTTGGTGCGTGGAAACCATAGTCCATAAGACGCTTAGCCACATCAATAGCATCAATCTCTACTGCACGTTTAAACGGGTTGCAATCAAGTATCATTTCGTGAGCAACGTTACCATTTTTACCTGTGTAAAGAATTTTATAATGATCTTTTAAGGCAGCTTTCAAGTAGTTTGCACTTAAAATGGCAACTTTAGTAGCGTCTCTAAGAGCTTTTCCACCCATCAGCTTAATGTAAGCATAAGAAATAGTAAGAACAAAAGCACTTCCATAAGGTGCGCTGGCAACCGGTGCAATTCCGGTTTCACCGCCGGTTTTATGCATAGGATGACCAGGGAGAAACTTAACAAGATGCTCGGCAACACCTATTGGTCCAACGCCGGGGCCTCCACCACCGTGAGGTATTGCAAATGTTTTATGAAGGTTAAGATGGCAAACATCAGCTCCGCAAATAGCAGGATTAGTAAGACCAACTTGGGCATTCATGTTAGCTCCATCCATATAAACCTGTCCGCCGTTATCATGAATAATCTTGGTTATTTCAAGAATTTCTTCTTCAAAAACGCCGTGAGTAGAAGGATAAGTTACCATTACAGCAGCCAAATGATCTTTGTGCTCAATTGCTTTTGCCCTTAAATCTTCAACATCAATATTTCCATTTTCATCACACTTCACAACAACAACCTTCATACCGGCCATAACAGCGCTAGCTGGGTTAGTACCATGAGCAGATGAAGGAATCAGAGCAACATCTCTATGTACGTCGCCTCTGCTTGCATGGTATGCACTGATAACCATAAGTCCGGCATATTCTCCTGTAGCACCGGAGTTTGGCATAAAAGAGATGCCTGCAAAACCGGTGATTTCGCAAAGGTCTTTTTCCAATCCTCTGATTAGCTCCAGATAACCTTCGGCTTGAAAATCAGGAACAAATGGATGAATATTTCCAAATTCCGGCCAGCTTAGGGCAAACATTTCAGATGCAGCATTAAGTTTCATAGTACAAGAACCTAGAGGAATCATAGTGCGGTTCAATGCAAGGTCTTTATTTTCAAGCTTCTTCATATATCTCATCATATCTGTTTCAGAATGATAAGTATTGAAAACTTCATGCTTAAGATATTCTGACTTTCTAAGAAGATTTTGAGGAATGGAAGAAATACTTTCACATTCGGAAATTTTACAACTGCATTTATTATATTCTTTAGAATTAGCTTTTGCAAAAATTGAAAGAATATTATTAATATCTGAACCTGTTGTTAATTCATCAATACTAATACCGATATGTTTTTCGTCAATATAACGGAAGTTCATATTTTCAGCCTCTGCCATTTGTCTGATATTCTCAGCAAAGACGTTTTGCGGAAGCTCTATATGCAAAGTATCGAAGAAGTTTTTGTTAAGTTGCTTATAGCCCAGCTTTTCAATGTCGGTTGACAAACAAGAAGCAAGGCAATTGATATGTTTAGAAATTTTCTTTAACCCTTTCGGTCCGTGATAAGCAGCGTACATTCCGGCCATTATAGCTAAAAGAGCCTGAGCAGTACAAATATTGGAAGTAGCTTTTTCGCGTTTGATATGCTGTTCGCGTGTTTGAAGCGCCATTCTTAAAGCTCTATTTCCATTTCTGTCTATAGAAACACCAATAATTCTTCCCGGCACCTGTCTTTTGAATTCATCTTTAGTTGCGAAAAATCCTGCGTGCGGACCACCGTATCCCATAGGAACACCAAATCTTTGAGCAGACCCAACTACAACATCAGCACCCCATTCTCCCGGAGGCGTGAGCAATGTAAGGCTTAACAAATCTGCAGCAACAATAACTTTCACTCCGTGTTCGTGCAACTTCCTTGTGAATTCATAATAATCACAAACATATCCTTTATCATCAGGATACTGAATAATTGCACCAAAGAAAGAATTATCAATTGGGCAAGCAGTATTATCACCAATAACAAGCTCTATTCCTAGAGGAGCAGCCCTATTAACCAGAACAGCTATTGTTTGAGGAAATATTCTATCTGAAACAAAAAACTTTACAACATTGTTTTTAACAGCATCCCTAGATCTAGAATTAAAAAACATAATCATAGCCTCAGCAGCAGCAGAACCTTCATCCAATAAAGAAGCATTAGCAATTTCTAATCCCGTAAGATCTGTTATCATTGTTTGATAATTCAAAAGAGCTTCTAGTCTGCCCTGAGATATCTCAGCCTGATAGGGAGTGTAGGCTGTGTACCAGCCTGGGTTTTCCAAAATATTTCGTTGAATTACACCCGGAAGAATAGTGTTATAATAGCCCATTCCAATGAAGCTTTTATAAAGTCTGTTTTTCTTACCAAGAGTGCGCAAGTGACAAATAAGTTCATTTTCATTAAGACCATCAGGCAAATTCATATCTTTTTTAAGCCTGATTGATGAGGGAATAGTTTTATCAATTAACTCATCTATAGATTTTACTCCAATGATTTTCAGCATTTTATCAACATCTTCTTCCTGAATACCATTATGACGGGACAAAAAATTGTTAGTTATCATATAATGTAAATTTTTATAAAGCAATAAGAAAACTGTCAACTATATAAACTACCTAAAAACATTATTGTTTGCTTTGCTGTGCAAATTTTCTTCCTGATTCTAAAGCATTAATGTTAAGATCAACTACATCCTGTCCTTTTTTGCCGAAAATTGCTTTAATGGCATTTTTAAGTTTTTCAAAATCAATATCAAGGTAAGGAGATGCAGCACCAAGAATAACCATATTTGCAGCTTTTGCAGAGCCAAGGTCTGACGCAATTGTTTCAGCGTCAATTGCAACATTATGAGGTTGTTTTTTTATCTCAGCCAAAACCTTAGCTTCATCAGGATAATTTACTATATTGATGAAAGGCTTTGTGTTGGTAATAATCCATCCATCATGCTTTAAAAATGGCAGATATCTTAAAGACTCCATTGGTTCAACAGAAATAATCATATCGGCCGAACTATAAGCAATAAGGTCGGATGCGATTTCCTTGTCGGAAATTCTAAGATGAGACTGAACATCTCCCCCACGCTGGCTCATACCGTGAACTTCGGCTTGTTTCAAATGCAGACCGTCTTCAAGTGCAGCATATCCAATAATTGCTGCTATTGACAATATACCTTGACCACCTACTCCTGCTAGAATTATATCTTTCTTCATTTTACTATGTTTTTTCGATTAATTTTTTGCTTTTTCCTTGAATTTTTCTCTCATCCTTTTATTGAGAGTCTGAATACACTCCCTGCGAGGAATGATCACAGAAACACCATTATATTCTAGCTCTTCCTTCATGATAGCAAGATTTTCTTCATGATGTTTTTTAAGAGGTTTCAATACCCTGATATGATCTTCCTCAACACCAACGCCTTTACAAATTGCTTCAATTTTGTCGAGAGCTGCAGAAGGTTGTCCTCCAGTCATACCTGTTGTTGCATTATCAAGTATTATAACAGTAATATTAGACTTATCATTTACGGCATCAAGAAGACCGGTAATACCAGAGTGAGTAAAAGTACTATCGCCAATTACAGCAACCGCAGGAAACATGCCCGCATCGGCAGCACCTTTAGCCATTGTGATTGATGCGCCCATGTCAACACAAGTATTGATAGATTCGTAAGGTGGTAAAGCGCTAAGGGTATAGCAACCAATATCAGAGAAAACTCTTCCTTTTGCCCACTTTTCAAGAGCTTCGTTAAGCGCAACAAAGCTATCAATGTGAGGACATCCTTTGCAAAGTGATGGCGGGCGACCGGCAACAAGTTCAGGAATTGGCTTAACATCAGGAACTTTCATTCCAAGAGCTTTAGCAACAATGGTTGGATTAAGTTCTCCATCCCTTGGTACGCTTCCATCAAGACGACCTTTTATTTCTTTTCCAAGAGATAGAGCACCTTTTAGTAATTCTTCGACAATAGGATATCCATCTTCCAATACAAGAATTTTGTCACATTCATTGTAAATCTTTCTGATTAGCTCAGTTGGCGTTGGGTATTGAGACAGTTTAAGCACAGGGTAAGGCACAACTCTATCCGGATAATTTTCCATTAAATAGTTATAGGCCAAACCGCAAGCGATTATACCCATGCTTTTATCTTTACCGTCAATATACTTGTTGTAACCTGAGTTGTGACTATCTTTCTCAAATGCGGGTTGATTATTAAGAAGGTCTTTATATTGTTTTCTGGCAATAGCAGGAAGAAGAACAAACTGCCTAAGATTTTCCGGAAGTTTATTTTGATTTTGTTCTCTTGAAGGCTTGCGAACAACTCCAGATCTTGAGTGAGCGAGACGAGTTGTAATTCTAAGCATTACAGGTATTTTGAACTTTTCAGAAAGGTCGAATCCATAATGTACCATATCATAAGCTTCTTGTTGGTTTGAAGGCTCAAGAATAGGTATCATTGCAAACTTTCCGAAAAACCTAGAATCCTGCTCATTTTGTGAAGAGTGCATAGAGGGGTCGTCGGCAACAACAAAAATTAAACCGCCGTTTGCACCTGTAACAGAAGAGTTGATAAAAGGGTCGGCAGCAACATTTAATCCTACGTGCTTCATACACACCATTGCGCGTTTGCCGGCATAACTCATACCAAGAGCAGCTTCAGCTGAGGTTTTCTCATTGGCAGTCCAACTTGCCACTATCCCTTTTTGTTTGGCTTCCTTTGAAGCATGAACATATTCGGTAATTTCGGTTGATGGAGTGCCCGGGTAAGCATATATTCCGGAAATGCCGGCATCGATTGCACCCTGAGCAATAGCCTCATCTCCAAGCAAAAGTAATTTCTGCATATTTACTGGATTTTTATGGATTTATTTATTGATTTTGAACGCTTACAAAACTAAAAAAATTAGTTTGATTAGGGGAAAATATTTCAACGGAAATAGTTAATTTTTGTTTTTTTTTGAAGGGGTAGAAGAAAACAAGCCTGTAGAGACGTGCCCGTAGAGACGTGCCTGCAGGCACGTCTCTACTTGGACCGCATTGATATGTAATTGTAGAGACGCGCCTTTTGGCGCGTCTCTACCACATTATCTCCGCTCACCTACCCTATGCTTTTCCCAATTCTTTTATTACCTTTGAGGCGTTATTTCTGAAAACGATTCCGATGAATTTTCTGGCTCACATATATTTATCTCATGATGACGAGAACCTTGTTCTTGGAAATTTCATTGCCGACATGGTAAAAGGAAGGCAAATTGAGGCCTTTAGTCCTGAGATAATCCGCGGTATTCTACTACACAGAAAAATAGATCATTTTACAGATACTCATGATGTTTTTTTAAAAAGCAAAAAAAGGCTTGCAGAGAAATATCGGCATTACTCAGGAGTTTTGGTAGATATGTTTTATGATCATTTTTTGGCTAAATATTGGCAGGATTATAGCGATGAAGACATTAATGATTTTGTAAAAAACGCTTACGACATCCTACTTAAAAATTATATAATACTGCCTCCAAGAGCTAAAAAGATACTGCCATTTATGATTGCATCAAATTGGCTTGTAAATTATGCCGAACTCGGCAGTCTTCAGAAACGCTTAGCAGGCATGGCAAAACGCACCACTTTCGAATCCGGAATGGAGAATGCGGTTTATGATCTAAGAGAAAACTACGACCTTTTTCTTCAGGAGTTTAAGTGCTTTTTCCCTCAGCTTGAGGAGTTTGTTGTTAAGGAGATTGGTCGGTAGTCGAGAGTCGGTAGTCGAAAGTCGAAAGTGGGTAGTGGGAAGTTATAAAATTAGCTAGGGCTTTAAGGATTGTATTTTTTGGAAGAAAGTTTCAACGGCTTTTTCACCATCGTTGCTTAAGTTCAGGGAATAATCATTTACATAGAGTTTAATATGTTGAAGTGCCACATCTTTATTCATGGCGGCGGCATGTTTCATTACGAAATCCATGCATGAATCAGGATTTTGAAAAGCATATTCTATGCTTTTTCTAATAACTTCTTCAATGTCTGATTTTGTGTTTTCATTAAAAGATTTCTTTATTGCTATTGCTCCTAGTGGAATTGGTAAGTTAGTGGTTTGTTCCCACCATTCGCCCAGATCAACAATTTTATGCAACCCTTTTAGCTTGTATGTAAACCTATTTTCGTGTATTATAAGTCCGGCATCGAAATTACCTTTTGCAACCTCATCTTCAATCTCTGAAAACAAAACTGAGTTTTTGTTTACTGCTTCGGGCCACATCATAGTAAGCAACATATTTGCAGTGGTGTTTGCTCCGGGAATAGCAATTTTAAGGTCTTTAGGTACTTTTGGCAATTCAGGCGTTTTGCAAACTAAAAGAGGTCCGCAATTTCGTCCTAATGCTGCGCCTGACTTGAGCAGAGAGTATTTGTCAAGTAATTTTCCTAATGCGCTAAAAGATATTTTCGTTATATCATACTTTTCAAGAAAGGCATTTTTATTCAGCTCTTCAATATCCAGAAAGTCATATTCAAACTTATAGCCTTTAGTGTCAATAAGTCCGTGCAGCATTGCATGAAACAGGAATGTATCATTAGGGCAGGGAGAAAATGCAAGAGAGAAGGTTTTTTCAGGATTCATTTAAAATCTCCAGTATAGTTTTATTTAGGTTTTCAATAGCCAAAGGAATGTTCCAATTATCTTTGTTTCTGTGCTCTACAAAATTTGAAATTGCTCTAATCTGAGTGCAGGGCACACCTTCAATCATACAAGCATAAAGAAATGCAGCACCTTCCATGCTTTCTGTGTCGGGGTTGCAACGTTCTCGAATTTTCTGAATACTTTGATTATTGCCGTGTACTCTGTTTACTGTTATTCCTCTGGCCTTAGTAAGGGTGTCAATAATTTTTGATTTAATAGGATTTTCGTTATACAATTCTCCATTTTTGAATGGAAACGCATTTTCCTCCAATAATTTCAGGTCTATCAATGATAGAAAATACTCACCGTTTTCAGCACCTAATTCGGGAAACTGATCGTGATCTATTGACACCACAGTTCCAATTTCTAATTCTGTAGTGAAAGATCCGGCAATTCCAAAATTGAATGCAGCATCATACTGACAACCCTGCAAAGCTTTTCCCATAAGAAA
The DNA here is from genome assembly GCA_018335675.1 of Bacteroidota bacterium. Classification (GTDB taxonomy): domain Bacteria; phylum Bacteroidota; class Bacteroidia; order Bacteroidales; family UBA7960; genus PWND01. The sequence continues at coordinate 28,649 of JAGXRQ010000072.1, forward strand.
AGCTGTAGGCACCATTCCTACTCCGGTTGTAAGAATATCGATCTGCATATTTTTATAATTATAACGATTAATTCCAGAACTGACTCTGGAAATGAACTTTAAATGTTGTAATAATGGCTTAATTTCCAATGTGGTAGCTGAGACTATCAGAATATTCATATTGCAGATGAATTTTTAACAAAATTACCTGATTTTATTATAATTATCAACAGTGAATAACCACAATATTTGCACAATTGGGGTATTTCATAATTTAATTTCTATAAAAAATGTTCCACGCGAAGTACGCAAAAGTCAATAGCAAAAGTACGCAAAGTTATTAATCACTGTCTTTGCGGTTTTTGCGTGTTTTTAACTTTGCGGTTTTTGTGTGGAACAAAACAGTCATTAGATTATTTGCTTTTAACAAATGATAATAGTTTTATCTTTGCCCATACTTTTATATCACATGATAAAATTTCTTTTTGACAGATTTTTCGGATTAATAGGACTTTTGGTGTTTTTGCCGATAATAATTGTCGTTTATTTCCTGATACTTTTTAAAATGCCTGGAGGTCCGGTTTTTTTTAGGCAAAAGAGAGTCGGGAAAAATGGGAAGTTATTTACTATGATAAAATTCCGCACTATGACTGTAGGGCACAGTGGTAGCAGTGTTTCTGTAGCAGGAGAGTCGAGAATCACAATTTTGGGAGCAACCTTAAGAAAATACAAACTTGATGAACTTCCGGAGTTGTGGAATGTTTTAATTGGAGATATGAGTTTTGTAGGCCCAAGGCCTGATGTGCCGGGCTATGCGAATGAGCTTAAGGGAGATGATAGAAATATTCTAAAATTGCGCCCGGGAATTACAGGCCCTGCAACAATTAAGTATATTAATGAAGAGGAAATTCTTGCAAAAGTTGACGACCCTGTAAAGTATAATGATGAGGTTATTTATCCGGATAAAGTACGAATAAACCTATTATATTACAAATACCATAGTTTTTGGATGGATGTTAAGTTGATTTTGCACACCTTGACTAGAAAACCTTTTATGGAAGAAAATTATTTTAAAGTTAGAAAATGAAGAAGAAGATCTATCTTTCATCACCGCATATGGGCGGAAAAGAACAAGACTACATAAAAAGTGCATTCGACACTAACTGGATTGCACCTTTAGGACCTCATGTTTCTGCATTTGAAAAAGAGCTTAGCAAATATACCGGTGCGGCACATGCTGCAGTTTTAAGTTCAGGAACTTCTGCTATACATCTTGCGTTAATACTTCTTGATGTAAAACCGAAAGACTATGTTATTTGCCAGAGCTTTACATTTTCCGCAACCGCAAACCCAATCACATACCAAGGGGCAACACCTGTATTTGTTGATTCAGAAAAGGAAACATGGAATATGTGCCCTAAACAACTAGAAAAAGCAATAAAGCATTGCTTGTCTGACAAAAAAAATCCAAAGAAACCCAAAGCAATTATACCGGTTCATCTATATGGAATGCCTGCCAAAATTGACAAAATTATGGCTATAGCAGAAAAATATGACATTCCGGTAATTGAAGACGCTGCCGAATCTCTCGGCTCATCAATTGATGAAAAGCAAACAGGAAGCTTCGGGAAATTTGGAATATTATCATTCAATGGAAATAAAATTATCACCACAAGCGGTGGTGGCGCTCTTCTTTCTGACGATGGAGAAATGATAAAAAAAGCCCGTTTTCTTGCCACTCAAGCAAGAGATGAAGCACCACATTATCAACATTCTCAAATTGGTTATAACTATAGAATGAGTAATGTGCTTGCCGGAATTGGACTGGGACAAATGAAAGTTCTTAAAAAAAGAATTGCTGAAAGAAGAAAGAACTTTGAACGCTACCAGGATTTATTCGAAAGTAAAAAAGCATTAGGTTACAATGTTGAAATGCTTGAAGAACCAAAAGGATCATTTTGCAACAGATGGCTTACAACTGTACTAATAAATCCAAAGAAGAATAAAGGTATAACAAGAGATACTCTTAGATTAGCATTTGAATCTGAAAATATAGAATCAAGGCCTTTATGGAAACCAATGCACATGCAACCGGTATTTGAGAAATATCCATTTTTCGGCGATGGCACATCAGAGAAATTATTTGAGATAGGACTTTGTTTGCCATCCGGAACTAATATGACAGAGAAAGATTGGGATAGGATTGAAAAAGTGCTAAACGAGGTTTTTATATAAGTCAATAAAAAAATAAAAATCTAAAATATTTTTAAACACATTTTCAAAAAAAAATTAATACTTTCGCACATCCAAAAATGCATATAGAATTTTAGATATTAAATCTTTATAAAACACCATATTATGCAAACGAAACTTCAGGAACTTACCGAAAAAATCTATTCTGAGGGAGTTGAAAAAGCAAATGAAGAGGCAAAAAAAATTGAAGCAGAGGCAAAGAAGCAGGCTGATGAAATGATTGAAAAGGCTAAAAAAGAAGCTGAAAAGATTATTAAAGATGCTGAAAAAGATGCTGATGACTTAAAAAAGAACAGCCTTAATGAGCTTCAACTTGCTTCACGTCAGGTCATCTCAGATGTTAAACAAAAAATTGTTGCATTAATAGAATACAAAGCTGTTAATCCGGAAATTAAAGGGGCTTTCAAAGATGTTGAATTTACGCAGCAAATTATAGAAACTATAGTAAAAAATTGGAATCCTAAAGGTAACGATGCGGTTAGCCTGTCAGTTTTATTACCTGAAGATAAAAAGAAAGAATTCGAGGCATTCTTCCAGAAAAAATCCAAAGAACTTCTTGACAAAGGCCTTGAAATTAAATTCAGCGAAGCTGTAAAAGGTGGTTTTAAAATTGGTCCAAAAGAAGGTGGTTATATGGTTTCTTTCAGCGAAGATGATTTTGAAAACTTTTTCAAAGCATATTTGCGTCCACGATTAATTGAAATCCTTTACGCAAGCAAATAATCAATAGTCCGAAAAAAACAAACTGATGCAGGTTAAAAGGAATTATTATTGTCTCGTTGCAGGACTTCAGGATATAAGCATAGAAACCCATAAGCTTACATTCGGGCAACTTGAGTTTAAAAATGAGCTCAAAACCGAAGTTCACCCAGACGATTACAAGCTGATTGAAAAACTATTTTTGCCTTTTGACAACAAAAACATCCTAAATCTTTTAACAAAATCCGGTAAAGATTTTGACGAGAAAGGCAATTTAGAAATATCTTATCTCGAAGAACAAATTAAAGAAACTACCGATCTTCCTGACTACATGTCAAAATTTATCGCCTCAACAAAAAGTGGTGAAAGAATTTATGCAGATATGGCGGTTGAAGATGAACTGGCTACTCTGTTTTATGACGAGATGTTGAGTCATAATAATGAATTTCTTCGTAATTGGTTTGAGTTCGATATGAATGTAAGAAACATTGTGACTGCATCCATGGGTAGAAAGCATAATATCAAATATGAGCACCTAATTGTTGGGTCAACTGAAATTTCAAATATTATCAGAAAGAGTAATGCAAGAGACTTCGGGTTAGGTAGTGAATTAGATTACATCGAAGAACTGTCTAGCATCTCTAAAGATGATGACATTCAGGAAAGGGAAATGTTTGTTGATGAACTTAAATGGAACTATCTTGAAGATGTTACATTCTTTGAATATTTTACAATTGAAAAAATACTTGCATTCATAATAAAGCTAGGAATAGTTGAACGTTGGTTGGCAATAGATAAAGAGCACGGTAAAGAACTATTCAAAAAGCTTCTTGATGAATTGCGCAAAAGTTATAAATTACCTGAAACATTTACTGAAAAATAATCATATATGAACACAATTGGTAAGGTAACCGGAATTATTGCAAACCTTGTTGTGGTTGAAACAGAAGACACAGTAGCACAAAACGAAATTTGCTATATCAATCATGAAGGTACCCGCCTTATGGCAGAGGTAATTAAGATTTTGGGCAAAAAAGTTTATGTACAGGTTTTTGAAAGCACCAGATGTTTAAAAGTTGGAGCTGAAGTTGAATTTATGGGGCACATGCTTGAGGTAACACTAGGCCCTGGTATTCTTTCAAAAAACTTCGACGGCTTGCAAAACGACCTTGATAAGATGGAAGGCGTTTTTCTTAAGCGTGGTGAATATACTGAAGCTCTTGACAAGGACAAAAAGTACAGCTTTAAACCACTTGCAAAACAAGGAGATAAAGTTCAAGCCGGTGATTGGCTTGGGGAAGTTATTGAAAACTGGATCTCTCATAAAATTATGATTCCTTTCAAAATGAAGGAAGAATATACCATTAAGAGTCTGGTTAAAGAAGGTGAATACACTATTAATGATATAATTGCTGTTGTAACAGACAAGGATGGCAAAGATCATAACATAACCATGACTCAGAAGTGGCCGGTTAAAGTTCCTATTAAAGCTTATAAAGAAAAACCAAGACCTTTCAAAATTCTTGAAACAGGTGTAAGAGTTATTGATACTCTTAACCCTATGGCAGAAGGCGGCACGGGTTTTATTCCCGGACCTTTCGGTTCAGGAAAAACTGTATTGCAACATGCATTATCAAAATATGCTGAAGCCGACCTGGTAATTGTTGCTGCTTGTGGTGAAAGAGCAAACGAAGTTGTGGAAATATTTACAGAGTTCCCTGAGCTTGAAGACCCTCGTTCAGGTCGTAAACTTATGGAACGCACCACCATTATTGCAAACACTTCTAACATGCCTGTTGCTGCCCGTGAAGCTTCGGTTTATACTGCCATGACATTAGCAGAATATTATCGTAGCATGGGTCTTAAAGTTCTTTTACTTGCCGACTCAACTTCTCGTTGGGCGCAAGCACTTCGTGAAATGTCGAACCGTATGGAAGAGCTTCCGGGGCCTGATGGATTCCCTATGGATCTTCCTGCTATCATATCTAACTTCTACTCAAGAGCTGGATTTACATATCTGAATAACGGAAATAGCGGCTCTATCACATTTATCGGAACAGTTTCTCCGGCCGGTGGTAACCTTAAAGAGCCTGTTACTGAAAGTACTAAAAAAGCAGCAAGATGTTTTTATGCATTATCGCAGCAAAGAGCAGACAGCAAAAGATACCCTGCTATTGATGCAATTGATAGTTATTCTAAATATTTAGAATATCCTGAAATCATCAATTACTTTGAGGAAAATGTTGATAAACAATGGGTTACAAATGTGCTGTATGCAAAGAATACTTTACTTAGGGGAAAAGAAGCATACGAACAGATTAATATTTTAGGTGATGATGGTGTACCTTTAGCTTACCATCTTACATATTGGAAATCAGAAATCGTTGACTTCGTAATTCTACAGCAGGACGCTTTTGATAAAATCGATGCCTCAACATCGTTTGAACGTCAAAACTATATGCTTAAGAAAGTTATAAGCCTGTGCGAGAAAAATTACAACTTTGATTCATTCGAAGCTATTGGTCAATATTTCAAAAGGATAATCAACAACCTCAGACAGATGAACTATCAGGAATTCCAATCTGAAGGTTTTAAGAAATTTGAAAAAGAACTAGAACAAATAATTCAAGAAAGGGAGGCTGCATAATGGAAAAGGAAACAAAGGCTTTTCAAAGAATATATACTAAATTATTCCAGCTTACAAAAGCAACTGTATCTCTGAAAGCTCAGGGAATAGGCAACGAAGAACTTGCAATTGTTGACGGGCGTTTGGCTCAGGTTGTGAAGATTATGGACGACATTGTTACTCTTCAGGTGTTTGCCGGAACAGAAGGTATCGCAACAAATGCTGAGGTTATTTTTTCAGGCAAAGCTCCATCTCTTAAAGTAAGTGATGACCTTGCAGGAAGATTTTTCAACTCCTACGGCTTACCGATGGAAGGTGGCGAAATAATGGGAGAAGAAAGAGAAATTGGAGGCCCCAGCGTTAACCCTGTTAGAAGAAAACAACCTTCTGAGCTTATTGCTACAGGTATTGCTGGTATTGACCTTAACAACACTCTTGTTACAGGACAAAAGATTCCGTTTTTTGCAGACCCCGACCAGCCATTTAACCAGGTTATGGCGATGGTTGCTCTTAGAGCAAAAGCCGATAAAATTATTCTTGGTGGAGTTGGTTTAACAAATGACGATTATCTGTTCTTCAGACAAGTTTTTGATAATGCAGGTGCTCTCGATAGAATAGTTGGGTTTATCAATACTACAGAAGACCCTCCCGTTGAAAGGCTTCTTATTCCTGACATGGCTCTTACTGCTGCTGAATATTTTGCAGTTAAGAAAAATGAAAAAGTGCTTGTTCTTTTAACTGACTTAACTCTATACGCAGATGCCTTAAGTATTGTATCAAACCGTATGGACCAGATTCCTTCGAAAGACAGTATGCCGGGTTCGCTTTATTCTGACCTTGCGCGTCTTTATGAAAAAGCAGTTCAGTTTCCGGATGGGGGTTCAATTACCATTATTGCAGTTACAACTCTTTCCAGTGGCGATATTACTCATGCTATTCCTGATAATACCGGTTATATTACTGAAGGTCAGCTTTTCTTAAGAAAAGATTCAGATATTGGTAAAGTTATCGTTGACCCGTTCAGAAGTTTATCGAGACTAAAACAGCTTGTAATTGGCAAGAAAACTCGTGAGGATCATCCTCAGGTGATGAACGCAGCTATTAGATTATATGCTGATGCTGCAAATGCTAAAACAAAACTTGAAAACGGTTTTGACCTTTCAGATTATGACGAAAGAACACTTGATTTCGCAAAAGCATATTCTGAAAAACTTCTTGCTATTGATGTTAATATTGAAATTGACACAATGCTTGAAACAGCCTATGATTTGTTTAGAGAATATTTCTCTGTTGCAGAGGTAGGTTTGAAAAATGAATTTGTTGAAAAATACTGGAACAAGAAATAAATGGCTATCAAATTTCAATATAACAAAACAGCTTTACAGCAACTCAACAAACAGTTGAAGATGCGTGAAAGGGCTTTGCCTACTCTAAAGAATAAAGAGTCTGCTTTGAGAATTGAAGTCAAGAAAGCAAAAACACAAGCAGAAGAATTAGATGGTAAGCTTGAGCAAAAGCTAAAAGAATATCAAAAAGCTGTTGAACTTTGGGGAGAATTTGATAATGATTTGGTATCTGTTGAAGATGTTGATCTAACTATTAAGAAAATTGCAGGTGTTAAAACTCCAATTCTTGAAGAAGTAAAGTTCTCAATAAAGGAATTTAGCCTTTTCAACAAACCCGGTTGGTTTCTTGATGGTATAAGCATTATAAAAGAACTAGCTACTATTGCCATTGAACGTGAAGTGTTTCATCAAAAAATGACTTTGCTGGATCACGCCAGAAGAAAAACTACTCAAAAGGTAAACCTTTATGAAAAAGTTCAGATTCCGGGCTTTCAGGATGCAATCAGAAAGATAAAGAGATTTATGGAAGATGAAGAGAATCTTTCTAAATCATCTCAAAAAATAGTTAAAAGTAAAATCCAGGCAATGGAAGCAAAATTGGAGGAAAGCTTATGATAGTTCCTATGCTAAAATATTCCTTCCTGGTTTACCATAAGGAATACGAATCATTTTTAAATGATCTGCGAGACCTTGGCGTTGTTCATGTAAGTGAAAAACAAAAAGATGTTTCTGATGAAATCAGAGACAAGTATGATCAGATAAGGCAAATAAACAGTATTATCAAAGAGCTTCAGAAAAGAGAGATTAGTACTGTTAAAACAGACGGAATTGACGGAGAAAAAGCATTCGAAGAAGTTCAGTCATTACTGCTTGATATCGAACAAAAGCAACAGCAGCTTAGCATCCTAAAAAAAGAGATACAACACATTCAGCCTTGGGGAAATTTCAATAACGAAACAATTAATAATCTTAAGGATAATGGTGTATTCATCAAGTTTTTCACTGTTTCTATAAGAAAATTTGATGCTGAGTGGGAGCAGAAATATCCTATTCAGGTAATAAATCAACAGTCGGGTTTAACATACTTCGTTTTATTCCATAAAGAAGGAGAAGAAATTGAGATTGATGCTGAGGAGATGAGAGCTCCGGAGCATTCTGTTGCTGAACTAGTTATGCATCAGCAAAATTTAGAAAACAGCCTTGAAGAGATAAACAAAAAGCTTGACAAACATGCTGCAGAAAGTATTGATGCAATAGAAAAGCATTTTCTTTCTGTTATTGAGATAACTGATTACAAAAAGGTTATTGAAAACACTCAGAAGGAAGCAGAAGATAAAATAATGATGTTGGAGGGCTGGGCGCCTGAACATAGAAGTGAAGAGCTGAATACCTTTATGGAAAATAATAAGATTCTTTTCATTTCGGAGAAACCAGATAAAGTAGAAAATGCTCCTATCCTACTTAAAAACCAAAAGTTTGCTCGCAAATTTGAAGTATTAGGAGAGCTTTATTCATTGCCAAAGTATGATGAACTTGACCTTACTCCTTTCTTTGCGCCATTTTATATGCTGTTCTTTGGCTTCTGCCTTGGGGATGTTGGATACGGGTTGATTCTGGCTATAGGTGCTTTGGTAGCTAAGGGAAAAGTGAAGAAAGAGATGAAGCAGGTTATGAGCTTAGTATTTTATCTTGGTTTATCAACAATCCTATTCGGTTTAATAGGTGGTACTTTCTTTGGAATACCTCTTTATGATACAAATCTGCCAATATATAGAGACCTTGCTGTAATGTTTAAAGAAAAGGGCACTGATATTAATCAGATTTTGTTTAACCTATCACTTGTGCTTGGAGGAATACAGATAATTTTTGGTTTGATAATTAAAGTATTTAATGAAATCAAGCAGTTAGGAATTAGTTATGCTATTGGCACAATTGGTTGGGTAATATTATTACTAGGGATTGTTATAATTGCATTAGTGAGTCATTTTGCCGGAATTCCAATGGAGGAACTAAAAACAATCACGTACGCTTTGGTTGGAGTTAGCGGTGTAATGATTTTATTGCTAAACAACCTTAAACGTAACATATTTATGAACGTTGGAGTTGGTTTGTGGGGCGTTTACAATATGGCAACCGGCATTTTGGGTGATATGCTCTCATATATCAGGTTGTTTGCTCTGGGGATTTCAAGCGCTATTATGGGATTTGTGTTTAATAGTTTAGCAGTATCAATGAGTGGAAGTATCCCTGTATTAAATATTGTTATCATGATAATTATACTTGTGATAGGCCATGCAATTAATATATTTATGTCAGGTTTGGGCGCATTTGTGCACCCTATGCGTTTAACGTTTGTAGAGTTTTACAAGAATGCCGGATTTTCCGGAGGAGGTAAAAAATATAATCCATTTAGAAAATTAACTTAAAGTCTCACTAAATTAACATCAAAATTATGGAACCAATTATTTTAGCTTATATCGGAGTAGGATTAATGATAGGACTTGCCGGAATCGGTAGTGCTTATGGAGTATCAATGGGCGGAAACGCTGCTGTTGGTGCATTAAAGAAAAACAGCGACGCATTTGGTAACTACCTAATTCTTAGCGCTCTTCCCGGAACACAAGGTCTTTATGGCTTTATGGGATATTTTATCTTATCCGGATATCTAACAGCAGACATCACATGGACAACTGCTGCTGCGATTTTTGGAGCAGGTTTAGCATTAGGATTTGTAGGTCTTTTATCAGCTATTCGTCAGGGACAAGTTTGTGCTAATGGTATTGCTGCAATAGGCTCCGGATATAACGTATTCGGCAACACTATGATTCTTGCTGTATTCCCAGAGTTATATGCAATCGTAGCATTTGCTGCAACATTCCTAATTTCGGGAGCTCTTTAAAAGATATAAGATATCTCTTTTTAAAGCATCCTATTGTTTTCGGGAAACCGGAGATGGTAGGGTGCTTTTATTTTGCAATTATCAAGGCTGCTGAGGTTGAACTGATTATGGAGAAAGGGATTGTGTGGATTGTGAAGATTTGAGAATGTTTTTTGGAAGTTTCCAGTTCACCTTAATTTTCCAAAAATCCGATTCACATCAATTTCCAATTTAGAAAACGCAAACCATTTTTTCCCAAGATCTTTTAAAGAGGCGCCTATGTGATAGATTTGATTATCTATTATTAAAAAACGATCATGACAATCATCGAACTTCTTTATTTTAAGATTTTTATATTGAACGTTAAATTTTTCAACATCCTGTAAGAGTTTACTGTTGATATTTTTAGAATAAATGCAGATTTCAACCTCTGGTTTCTTTTTGCTTAGCACAGTAAGAACTTGTTCATCCAAATAATTATCAAAAAGCAGGATGGTGTTTTCTGCGTTTCTAATCAGGTCTGAAACAAAAACGTGGGCATCAAAAACCTGCCCTTGAAAAAAGATGCCTTGTTTTGGTGTAAATTGATTTTGTTCCAAAGCTTTAAACAACTTATTGAAATTTTCATCATGTAGCAGAAGTTTCTGGTCTATCATATGAAACTTGTCAAAAATTTCGGCATTTTTAGTCAAATAATGTCTCATTTCAACGAAAGCGGACACTATCAATATGCTTACTTCTATTGCTTTTTTACTTCTCAGTACAGCTGAGAGCATTGAAACACCATGTTCGGTAAAAGCGAAGGGCAAATATTTCCTATGGCTTCCTTGTTTTGTTTCTAAGGTCGCAATTTGCGACCTTAAAATTTGATATTCTTTGGTATTTAATTTAAACATAAACTGTTCAGGAAATCTCTCAATGTTTCTTTTAACCTGTTCATTTAATCTCTTTACATCTACATCATATATAATTGCGAGGTCACGATCCAGCATTACCTGCTTTCCACGTATATCGTAGATTCTACTCTTAATATTTTGAATTGGGAAGTCACTTTCTGTCATAAAATCTTTTGTTTATTGAAATAGCAAATTTATGCAACAAAAATAATAAATTAACAATTATATTATACATATGCACATATTTAATCTACTAATTATTTTTTTACACCTATTTGTTTATTTAGGTTGAAATTCTGGCGAAATATGGGATTGGGAGGATTGCAGATACGTGCCGTAAAGGCACGTCTGTACGGATATTGTCGTTTTTTTCATAGTGGGACGTGCCTGCAGGCACGTCTTTACGGGCTGCCAATAAACATTTCAGCAATTAATAAACGGTAAGGTTTTATTTTAATCCCACTCAATTATAAAATTGCCTTCTTCACGCTTTTTAACTTCTCGCTTTTCCTTTATCTTTTGAACTTCTTCGGGAGGTGTTTCTTCGAGTATAGTGTCTTTGGTTATTTTAAATTCTTTGCGGAAGATGTCCAAAAGGGTTTTCCTCTCCTCCTTAAGGTCTTCTCTAACCTTTTCCATTCTAGTTTTGCGATCGTATTTGAAGACCGGATTACTGATATTTCCTGTTACAAGAATATAGAGTGTAGTTTTGTTGCCATCGTCAATAATGTCTCCGTATTGTTCCTGAGGATTTCTGTTTTGACGATTCTTGCGTGCCAGCACATCCGAAAGTAATACTTGCAGTCGATAGTTTATATCATTATTAAACTTATGTTCTCCAGAAAGTTTTATGTTTATAGCGTTTGAGTTAATTTCCATGAATGGGATGTTAATTGTTTCATCCTTAATGGAAATTTTATTTTCCAATGTGGAAAACTTAATATGCTCTAGGTCTCCAATTTTAATAAACCTTGACAACTTTAATACAGGCTCGTAATTAATTAGTTCTCCGTTATCAATTTTGAGGTCTGCATTTGCTTCAATGGTTTTCAAATCTACATCAAGATGAGGCGACCAATTGCCTGAAAACTGTATTGTTGAATTTAACTTGCCCTTTATATGCTTATCCATTATTTCTTGCTGCCCAAAGTTATTCATTTGGTAGAATAGCTGCTGAATTTCAACATTTTCAGTGCTTCCAACACATCTAACTTTAAGCAAGTCTTCATTTTTCCCGTCAATTGTTCCGGCAAGAAATACTTTTCCGCCCATTGCATTCAGAGAAACATCTTCAGCCATAAAAAATTTATTGCTGAGGTATAAAGAGCCCTTCACATTATTTGCTTCGAAATTTCGAAAGACAACATTATTTATAGTAGCTCCCAAACTGAAATCTAACTTGTCTGAAAAGCTTAATTTATAAGTTGTTTCCTTTCCTTTAGATTCAAAGAAAAGAAGTTCGTTCAAATTAATATGATTGGCTTTAAAATTGGCATCAACAAAAAGTTTTTGGTTTTCAAAAAACAGATATGACAAGAAATTTCTAAAATTTCCTTTGAGATTGAAATCGCTAGCACTAACTTTTCCGCTTAAAGATTCGACCACAAGATCGTTATTATTAAAGTTGAAAACTCCAGAAAAATTATTATACTCTTTTTTATCATCTTTCAATTTGAAGCTAACATTATTAAAGGAAAGCTTACCTCTTGAGGAGCTGTTTACAAAGTCAATTGGTCTAAATTCTTTCCCATTACTTATAGATCCGGAGAAAGAAAGCTCTAGATTTAAAATTCCAAGAGGATTTTGAAAAAATTCAATTTTGAAAAAATCTATAATATCTGCAATCTCAATATTAGATTTGATAGACATTTCAATATCAGGCCTGTTAAAGTTCAAAACAAATAACTCTCCTTCAAGAAATCCATTATTTAGTTGAGTTGAAAAATCTTTTAACACCAATGCAGAGGATGAAAGATTTCTAAATCTTCCGTTATTAAATTTCCCATTGAAACTAAGGTTTTTCATTCTTACGTCTTTCTTCCGGTCGCTTACTTCAGCGTTAGTTACTGAAAACTCAGCGCTGATAAAAGGATTAACAACATTTGAAAATGTACCTGAAATTTTCGTTTTAAAAACTATATCCCCTTTTACTCTATAATCTTGAAAATATTCCTGAACAAAATCAGGCAGGTCGGAAATCAGATTCTGAATCTTAAGCCTGTCTGAAGCAACTGTAATATCAAGAAAAGTAAATTGTCCACGAAAATCAACCTCCCCTGTTACATCAAACTCGTGCTTATTTATTACAACCCCACCCTGCCTAAAAATGAATAGCTTGTTTTCAAATACATCAAGGAGAAGGTCAACTTTTGTCTCTTGAAATGCAACATACTCAGTGTCATCATATTTAATGTTTTCAGTAAAAAGTTCACCTACAATTGCAAGATTGTATTCGCTTTCTTTAAAAAGGCCTTTTAAATCAGCCTTATGAGTAAGAAAAGAGACATGAAGTTTGGCGAAGTAGTCATTATAATTTATTCTAACACGTTTAAGTATAACTCTCTGAAAGTCGAATACCATGCTTGCTTCAGAATCGTCTGATTTTTCACTTTCCCAAACAAGATAATTTACAGTACCATCTTTAAAAATAACAGGATTAAACTCGGCCAATGACACTTCAAGTTCTTTGACTTCATATTGCTTCTTTAGCACATCTAGAAGATTAAACTGAAAATAAATTCTGCGAGCTGAGAGCAATGTGTCTTTTTCTAATTTGGGGGCATTTTCTAGAACAACGACATCATTGAGAGTTACTGAAACTAATGGAAAGCTTCTAAAAAAATTCACTCCAATATTACCAATTGAAGCTTCAGTTTTAATGTTTTTATTCAATTCATTTATAAAAGCCTCTTTGATCGTATCTCGGTAGATCCAGGCCAGCAGAGAGAGTGCAATAAAAACTACGAGGATAAAAACAAATCCTGATATTAGAGCAATTTTCACAAACTGCCAAGCTAGTTTAAGATTTTTTTTAGTAGAGTTAGCCATTCAAACACAAATTACTATTCAAAAACGTAATTAAATAATCCTTATTATTTTCTTCCAAAATCAGCCGGGATTTCCCCCCAGGCTTTAGTTTCCCATTTAAGGATTCTATTATTCCATTGGTTATTTTGAAGCCAAAACTCAGCTCTGTCTATCAAATCGAAAAGTTCTTCATTGTTGGCGCTTGGCTCTAGCTTCGTTTTAGCTTTTTTATCCGCAACCCATTTCATGGCAGTTTTACTATCGGAATAAATTGGAACATTCCAATTATTTTTTTTACATAAAGCAAGAGCATGGACAATAGCAAGGAATTCTCCAATATTATTTGTACCTTCTTCAAATGGTCCCTGATGAAAAATTTGTTGTTTATTGGCTGTAAAAACTCCTTTATACTCCATCTTCCCCGGGGCACCACTACAGGCAGCATCAACGCAAATGCTATTCTCTATTGGGTCGCCAAAATTTTTTAATTCTTGAGCCGACATTTCGGTTACAACATTCTTTTTATTAAGAAATTTCCATGGGTTTCCAGAAAAAGCTTCTTTGGCCATTTCCATTGTAGGAAATGATTTATATTTTGCTCCAGGGAATCCATCAATAGACTTTTTGCATTTATCCCATGTATTAAAAATTCCCGGCTCTTTCCCTTCCCAAACAACGTAAAATTTCTTTTTTTCACTCATACTATACTCTATTATTCTTGAAAGCATCCCATCCTTGTGCTCTAAGCGGAATTTGTTTCCCATCAGCTGTAATTATATTCAAGCCATCACAAACATTGGTAATGTATCCTATAATTTTGATATATGGATTGTTTTGTAATTTTTCAAAATGCTCTTGGCCAACAGTAAAAAGTAATTCATAATCCTCTCCTCCACTAAGTGCGAAAGTGACCGGACTAATATTAAATTCCTCAGCAACAGATATAGTTTCAGGGTCAATTGGAATTTTATCCTCATATAAATAAGCTCCGGTTCTAGAATTTTTGCAAATATGCATAATTTCAGATGCCAACCCATCTGATACATCTATCATAGACGTGGGCAGAATACTCATTTCATTAAGCTGTTCAATAATAAATTTGGATGCTTCCGGTTTAAGCTGTCTTTCAAGCACATATGAATAGTTTTCAATATCCGGCTGACTATTTGGATTAGCCATAAATACCTTTTTCTCTCTTTGCAGAACAAGTAAACCCGCGTATGCTGCACCCAGGTTTCCACTAACACAGATAAGATCGTTCTTTTTTGCACCTTTTCTATAAGTTATTTTATCCTTATCAACAGTGCCAACAGCCGTAACTGAAATAAACAAACCTGATGCAGAAGAGCAAGTATCTCCACCAACAAGATCAACTTTATATTTATCGCAGGCAAGTTTAATCCCTTCGTAAAATTCTTTCAAAGCATCTACTGTATATCGACTTGAAATAGCAATGCCAACAACTATCTGAGTAGGCGTTCCATTCATTGCATATATATCTGATAAGTTAACAACAACAGATTTATAGCCCAAATGCTTTAAGGGTGTATAAGCTATATCGAAATGAATGCCTTCTACCAATAAATCTTTAGTGATAAGCATTGCTTTATCACCACAATCAATTACAGCGGTATCATCTCCAATGGCCGTTATTGTAGATTTTAAAACTGGTTTAAAATCTGCAGTCAGAATATCTATAAGTTTAAATTCTCCAAGTTCTGAAATATTGATAATGTTTTGGTCTTCTTGCTTTTTATCTTTCTTCATCATTATTTTGGTTAATCAGATTATTGAGTTTTATTCTTTGCTTTGAATTTTAATAGATTCCTGATGCAATGCTTCTAGCAGTTTCTTTAAAAAATCCCTGTCAATTCCAAGTTTAAAGCCGAGATTTAATCTATCTTCAAAAATATTATTCCATCTTTTTATTTGCAAAATGGTAATTTTCTCTTGTTTTTTTAACTGTCCAATTTCTTTAACAACATCCATTCGCTGGGCTAGCATGTTGATTATCTGGTAATCTATTTCATCAATCTCTTTTCGAAGAGATTCTATTTTTTCCGTTTTACTTTTATGTTTTGCAAATTGAGTTTTGAATTCAAGCTTGCTCCATAAATCAATTAATGCAGCAGGAGTGATTTGCTGTTTTGAGTCGGTTAAAGCTTTGTCGGGTTGATAATGCGTTTCTATCATAAAACCATTCATATCGAGATCAATGGCTTGTTGACAAATTTGAGAAATAAGTTCGCGTGAACCAGCTATATGGCTAGGGTCGCATATTACAGGAAGATTTGGCATTCGCCTTTTTAGTTCAATTGGAATTTCCCAAAGAGGTGCATTTCTAAAAGCTGATTTTTCGTATGTGTTAAACCCTCTGTGAACAGCATATATTTCTGATATTCCGGCATTTATAATTCTTTCTATAACACCTGCCCAAAGATTTATGTCGGGATTAACAGGATTTTTAATCATAACGGGAATATTAACCCCTTTAAGAGCTTTTGCAATTTCATCAACTGAGAAAGGATTTACACCTGTTCGTGCACCAATCCAAACCATATCTATATCATTTTTCAAGCATTCTTCAAGATGAACAGGTGTAGCAACTTCAACAGCAACCTTAAGTCCTGTAACTTGTTTAACATCCTTAAGCCACTGTAGAGCTTTATTTCCTGCACCTTCAAAACCTCCAGGACGAGTTCTTGGTTTCCAGATTCCGGCTCTGAAATAATCCACAATTCCGGCTTCCTTGAGTTGCATAGCAGTATTAAGCAACTGCTCAGGAGATTCGGCGCTGCATGGACCTGCAACCATAAGTTGAACTTTCTTTTTCAAGGTATTGAAATGTTCTTTATGAAAAATACAATCAAATGCACTGAAGCAATGCAAAATTACAACAAAATAAGATGATTGGTTATGATTTATATCAACATAAACCTTAGACTAAATCCACCGTGGGTATTAGAGTTTTTGTATTGATTAGAGATGTAAGGATTGTTAACAACTCTATCGAAGAAAAATCTGAAATTCACCCTTGGTGATATCTGGTAATCAACCGAGAAGTTGATTGATATTGTATTCTGCCCTGTTGAAATTATGTCTTGTTCTTCAGTTATCTTTCTAAGAATTGTTTTGCTGTCTCTAAAAGACACATTAAGCCTGGTAACAAGATCACTCTGAATTTGCTGACGACCTGTTCCACTTGCCTGAGTAAGCGTAAATGAAACATTTTGGAATCTGTAACCGGTACCAACAATAAATTCATTGCTAGACAAATCAGTTACTTGATTATTTGCAAAACTCAATCCTATATCTCTTCTGGTTTTATATTCAACTTTAGTTATAAGGCTATTTTTCCAGGTAATATCAATATTTAACAGAGGATTAAATTGCTCTTGGATTGAAACCTGCCCAATTGCAAACTCAGGGATAAAGTTTCCGGAGGCATTATCCATTGCTGCCTGATAGCCGTCAATTTCTCTAAATCTAATGTCAGATGTATATTGTCCAATAGAGAAAGTACTTGTATATCCATGAGTTATAATTACTGTTCTAAAATACTTTTGAAGGGCTTTTATTTTAGAAAGCCCATCATAGGTAAGTCGCCAGTTGGGGATTGGAATTTTCAAGAAAGGATTTAATGTGCTGGAGTTTGGATCCCATCCTGCGTAAGCAGCCATAAATGCAGGAATTAACACATCCTGAGAAGTGGAGCCATATCCAACAGGGAATCCTAAGGTATCCACTGCATTTGTAGCATTTGGGTTTTCATCCGCTAATCTATGTGCAATAACGAATCTATAATCTTTAAAATTATCGAATGTTTCCGAATAATTTGTTTTGGAATCGGTTGATGCAAAAGCACTTCCAAGAGCAAAGAAAGAAATTGAAAAATTACCTGTTTGAATTGGGCTAAAAGAATTAAAAACACCAAGTGAATCTGCCTTGAAGTATTCGGTCTGAGTATTTGAATAGTTTCTAATAGCAGTTAGGTCTATTTTCATATTCGGGACAGGCTCAACAAGCGCTCTAGCATTAATTGTGTTAGAATGATTAGTGGAATATGCTGTATTCAAGTCGGGATTAGTTGTAATCCAACCTTCCCTCACAGCTTGAGGCCTGATATCATCTTGCCATCCTAATAAGAATCCATATCCCGGCGACATTAAATCCCAGTCCATACCAACAAATTGCGGAGATGGTTCAAACCCCGGCAACCTTGTACCATTGGTTTCGTTATAAGAAATTGAAGCATTCCTAACACTCATAAGAACTCTAAGAAATCCATCAAATGCGAGCTTACCGTATTTTTTAGGCTCCTCTTTCTTTGGCTCTTCCTCTTGTCTCTGTGGATTAGGCCTTTGTGGTCTTTGCTGCTGTCTTCCTCTTTGAGTTTCTTTTTGGTTGATTGTTTTTAGATATCCAATTTTATTATAAAGATTGATGAAATTTGCATTCATACTCAACCTAATATTTTGGGCATTTTGAATTGTATTACCAAGATCCAGCGCAGATAACGGAGCACCAAACCAATCAAAATCAGCGGTATATCCTGCATTGGCGGTAACCCAATCAAGCATAGGAAGTTTATTTATAGGAACATTGTAGTTTGCCACTATTCTTTGAGTAAACATTGTTGTTCTTCCTAAGCTTTTGATACTCTCAAAAATTGAGTCGCGTTTTTCGTAGTAATCTTTATCATTAGGGTTAATACTTCCGGGAGGCTCGTCAATTCTAGCCTGATTAGTTGCACTATATTCAATTTTCAAAGCTTGAGTAAGGTCATAATTTAAGTTATATCCTCTAGTCCAGTTGAAAGTTTTCACATAGTTTGGCTCAAGAATAACTATACCACTACTTTTTGCACGCATTAGAGATTCTGCATAGCCTCTATTAATATCATTTCTAAAAGATATAAGACTAGGTAGATAATTAAAATTGAAATCTCTAATTAGGCTGAGAGATTTATGTCTAAGAAATCCTATTCCAGAAAATGGAGTAACATTTTTAGGTGTTGTCATATAATTATACCCAATAGCACCACGATACTGAGCTTGCCTGTCGTATTCAAAATCGATATTCCTATATAAAACCTCAGTAAAAGCGTAAGTAAAATCAAAATTATCTAGGCTATATATTCTAGGTTTACCTCCACCCATTCTACTTCTAGAGACATTAGTAAAATTAATACTTTTCCTTCTTTGATAATCTTGAGATTTCTCAATAAGCTCATCCCGTTCTTCTTGTGTACTGAGCGCCTCAAGGTCGTCAATAAAAAGAATATCAGGATTCAACGGATTATATTTTGGGTTGGCAAAAATTTCAGAGTAACTGAAATGCATAGGGATTCTGAATCCCCAGTTTTCAGGGAAGAACTTTCCTAGTTGTAAATTGGTGGCTATATCATAAGAAGTAATGTCTTCCTGAGATCTTTCGTTTACTTTCTGTTCAATAGAACCAAAGCCTGCGGTACTATGCAGCCCCGTAAGCGTCAAATTTCCTAAATCAGCCAAAGATGCATTTATTCGACCTGTAGCAGCCCATCCTCCTTCATTATCAAAATCATAAAGCCTGAGTTCATTTATCCATACTTCAACAGATTTCGGCAATCCATCGTCGGATGAATTTGCAAGAGTTTGTTTGGGGTTGCGCACTCCTATCATAATAACTTTAACACTGCTAAGAGTTGGTGTTCCAATAACAGTCATTTTATTATCGCCGTCTTGTCGAGTAAAAGGACGATTAATGACGACACCACTTTGAGCATCTCTCATCAGTGTATTGCGTTCCAATTTCAAATCAGTCAGTTTGGCTAACTCGACGTCAAATTCATTTTCTAAAGGCCAAATAAGCCTTTCATTCAAGGCAGAAGTTCCCCAAGGAGTTAGTTTTAGCGGAATTTCATACTCATAATAATTGTTTGAGAAATCTGACCCCAATCTAATAAACACCGTTACCTCATTGTCTTTCAACGAAAATTCATCAGTTAATGCCTCGGCGTGAGTAAACATCTTAAGCCTTTTATACTGGCGCATATCCATGTCGAGAGTTTTATATACTGCTCTGGCATCTCCATCCTTAAGACCATTCAACCTCAAAGCGACCGATTGCTCATTCCTTTGATGCATAGTGGTGTGTCCCATATCAACTTCCCTTTCAATTCCCGGAGGAACTACATAAGGCACCGGATATCTGGTGCCGTTTTCTTCAATATTCACAGTAAACACTTCAAAAGCAGTTTGAGTATCTTCCACAGGGACATATTCTCCAGGACCAGTAAGATTTCTGTCGTAAATTCGCCATGTTCCTCTAACAAGTTCAAAAGTTGCAAAACGACAAAAAACGGGTTGATCGAACCCTTTAAAAAACATTCTGATAAATCTGATTGATTTAAAATCCTGAATATTATTAACCGCCTGCCGGTTTGGATCTCTTAGAGGAATTTTAAATTGGTACCACTTAACAGTTTCTGTCTCTTCATTTTTCAACCTTACAGTAGATTCTACTATATCACTTATATAGTTTTGTCCAACAACCATATCCTGTGGTCTTAGACTAATCCTATACTGGAAATATCTTTCATTTTCATTAAGTGTTCCATCCCTATTAATATCTTCAGTGTTTGGTAAAGGAGTAGCCTGTGTAGGATAAGGTTCAGGTGACATTTCAGTAGTTGGACTGTTTCCATCGGGGAGGTTATAAAACTTATACCTGTCGAGAACACTTGCTTCCATTTGATCCCAAACAGTACTCCTAAAATACATGTATTGGTCGGCTGAAGGGTCCTGAAATGCCAATTGGTAAGCCATTGATTCTTCACTATATGGAGGTTGTTTCAGAACATTTAAGAATGATGCAAAATGAATTCTTTCATCCTCAAGAGATAGTCCATCGAGACCAACATCCTGATAAAGCCTAGCGTCCGGGTTATTATCAAACGCATCAACAACTGACTGAATATTGGGCACCCTTCCCCAAATAGTTGTATCGACAGTTGAAAGGTCGGTACCAACAGGCAGCCCATTCTCAAAGCTTTTTCTACCATCCCTTAAAACATCTTCAGAAACATCACCAAGGTTGAAATATAAATATCCTCCGGTATGATCAGGATTATAAATAAAAGGATCTAGAACCCAAAACTCGATATATTCAACATTTGCAGCTTCAAAGTCGGTGATTGGTAATCCACGCATAACACCACCCCATCGACTTTGAGGATTTACAAGAAATCCATCCTGCCACATGCCACTAGAAAATGATGATCCAATATCATAGTTATATGGACCTCTTTCTGATGGATAATAAGCCATATTAAAAATTGGGATTGGCCCCGGAAATCCGGAAGGGTTTTCTTTATTAGGCCAAATCTCAGTTTCCATAACTTCTCTCACATAATGATTTGATTGCTGATTAAGGTCACTACGTATATGAGCTGGAGTGAGGTTGTTGTTTCTGGTAAATAATGGGTCGATAATATACCACGCCAATTTTGCGACATTATATCTAAATGCAAGACCTGTTCCGGGAGCTGCTTCCGGGAACATTCCGGGTTCTTCTTGATGCTGAGGGGTTGAGGCAAATGCCCAAGCCTGCACATTTTTTAAATCAATAGAGCTCTTGCTACCTTCAAAATCATCAATATAGGCAGTTCCTGCGCTACCAATATGCCTTGAGTGACCCGGAATAAGATGCGCAAATTCGCCATTGAAAGTTATATTTGATGGTGTTGTTGTAGAATAGAAAGGTAATAAATCAAGTGCTTTAGTAAGAAATAATGATTTTGTTGAATATGTTGTGTTTAATCCCCAAACTGTATTAGAAATAGGCTCATCACCATAATTTACTTTTTGAGTAAGAGGCCTTTCTGACAAGTTCATTATTGTAGCTCCAACATTAAAATTCTCACTAATCTTATGATCGATGTGAGCACCAAGAAGTGTCTTTGGTTGAATGTTGAAGAAAGTACTACTTTCAAGTGAAATTCTAATAGGAGCTCCGGAATTTAAAATACCTTCATTAATAATTTGCACTCTACCAAGAGTATAATCAACAGTATAATCAACATTTTCAGTAAGAGGAACACCACCAGCAGTAACAGAGACAGAGCCCTGAGGGACGTTTATTGCATTCAGAGCAATTTCAGAACCCGAAGAAGATTTGTAAAAGCCTTCAATTATATAACGATTTCGTTCCGGGAACTGTCGAGCTCTATCCTTGGTTGTTGTATAAAGAGAGTCGTAAGCATATTTATCGCCAAGATCAGGATCTTCGAGCATTTTTCTAATATGCGCTCCAAAAGGCTCAATAACAGGGAAAAATATTCTTCCATTAGACGCTTGAATAGTACCTCCTTGGGTTGCGGCAAAATCAAGAAAGTCAAATACGCCATCAGGTATTGGGTCTAGCAGAGTGTTGAGATTGTCCATCCCAAGTACTCGTATCAAAGGAACACCCGACACAGGGCCTTCATTAAAGAATCCCATTGGCACTCCGAAATCTTCATTTTCATATAATACATTCAGTCTAAAATCATCTCTATTAACTTGAAAAGCACCAATACTATAAACATTCTTCATCATAAGGTCCCAGATAGGAAGTCGAGTATCAACAGCGGTACTTTTAATCAATTTAACAATCAATGACTGAGGAGCATCAATATCGGCAGAAAACTCTCCAACCTGATAAGTAGTAGTATCGCCAATTAAAGTATATTGATAAGCAACAGCTAAAACCTGATCAGGATTAATTGTTTGATTAAGCGAGATAAAACCTAATTTTTGGTTGAAAGTATATTCATTTTGTCTTAACCTCCTTGCATTCTCAAGGTTTTCATAATCCTTTCCCGAGCTGAAACCACTAGATTGTAGATATGCATTAACTAATGAGATATTTCTAATTGATGCCTGGCCCGACATCATATTATAAAGCTGGTTTGAGTTATTTGAAGGTGCAGTAATGTTATTGCTAGGAATATTAGTATTATGCGGATTAACTTCACCTAGATCAGCAAATGCGACTATGTTTCTGTTATCCTCTATCGCGGACCCAACATTTGTAACCCAAACTTCTATTCTTGTGATATTAACAGGCGACCTCACAACGGGCAAATTAGAAAGCGCATCATCGTATCTGTTACGGAATTCCTGGGCAATAAAGAAATGACGGTTATCTTCATATTGGTCTGCTTTAATTGCAAACTCACTTCTTTGTGCACCTCCGGTAACTTCAATTGTTTGAGATTCTGTTTTTTGCTGTGAAAAAACACTAGTAATAGTAGTTTTCCCAAATTTAAGCTGAGTTTTAAACCCAAACAATCCTTGCGACCCTTGTATAAGAGTACCAGGCAAAGGAAGAGTAACATCGCCGGCTTCGATAAGCTGTAATATTTCATCTTCGGTGCCTCTGTATTCCACCTTCATTTTATTTTCAAAATCGAAAGAAGCTTCAGTACTATAAGTACTGTTAATTTCAATTTTTTCACCAACTTTGGCCTGAACGCTAAGTTGAATTTTAGGTTGAAAATCAAAATTTGTTACAGTTCTTCTTTTCTCATCTATAGAAGAGTCATCTCTGTGATTTGACAAAATACCGAAAATTAATTCAGCTGAGCCTGTAGGCCTAATGTCAATTGTTCCTCCACCAAAAATTTTATCAAAAACTTCACTGCCGATATGAATTTGAGGAATTATTCCACCTCCCCTATCAAAGCTTTGAGGTTTCGACTTTTCAGTCCAATACTTCTGCAAACCCTTTTCCAAATCATAATCAAGAAATTCCTTAAATCCAATATAATAAGGCCTTCCTATAATTCTATCCCCAGATTTCTTTATAACATAATACTGATTTGTTTGAGGGTCAAAATGGATTTCAGTAGTAATTCCAGGAGGGTCGTTTACTCCAAATATTTCATCAGGTGATGACGGAGGAGGTATAATGGGGCTCTGGTTGTTTTCTTCGTCTGAAACAGCATCACCTAGCATATCAAGACTTTCTGATATATAGTTATATACTGAAAGATATAATGAGGAGTTAACTGACAATGGCAGCACACCAATTCCGAACAGAAAAGAAAAACTTAAAAAATTATATACCCTCTTAAAGGATTTCCTTTTTATCACAAAGCCCTTTTTAAAATTCAACAAGTTAGAAGCTTCTTAAAGCCTCTTTTATCAATTCTTCTACAGTATAATTGTGTCCTTTTTTAGTAATGCTTTCAATAACTTTTAGAGCACTGTTTTTTGCAAAACCAAGCATCACTAAAGCAGATAACGCTTCTTCCTGAATTGTATTGTTTATTACTTTGAAATTTTCATCTCTTTCAACACCTTCTTTCTCTAGTTTATCTTTAAGGTCGACAATAATTCTTTGAGCTGATTTTGAACCAATACCTTTAATGTTTTGCAAAGCACTAGTATTATTGTTAACAATTGCAGATTTTATTTCAGCTGCCGACATAGATGACAGTATCATTCGGGCAGTGTTAGGTCCAACTCCTGATACCGAGATAAGATGTCCAAAAAGGTCTTTTTCTGCTTTAGTAGCAAACCCATATAGCGAATGAGCGTCTTCTCTAACAATAAAGTGGGTATATACTTTTACTTCCCCGCTATCAGGGATTTGAGAATAGGTTTGCAGAGAAATATTAATGAAGTATCCAATTCCACTGCAATCAACAACGATGTAGGCAGGATTTTTTTCAATCAGATTACCTTTTACAAATGTTATCATTTATGATATTTTAAATTTGCGGCAAAATTAATCAATAATCAGAGAAATGCATTATATAAAAATAAAAACCGTGAATCATTTCTTAGAAAATTCACGGTTTTAAATTCAGTATATTACACTGTTATTTAACTGCATCAATTGCTTTTTTCAAAGCATTAGAAAGCATGTCTTTTGGAGGAGCCGGAATTATGCCATTATCAACAAGGAGTTTAGCAGTATTTCTTGCATGCTCAATATCTTTTTTAGCGACATCGAAAGCTTCTTGCCAAGTCATATTAAGCCTTGCAACGCCGTCTTTTATAGCCTGCATCGCAACTTCAGCTGCTTCGTATGGGAACACATCGGGTTCATCCATTTTGGCGATAATATTCTCTTCGTGAATACCACGTTTTTCAGAAAATTCTGCAATAGCTTTCGCAGCGGCAATGGCCATATTATCGGTTATTTTTTTAGCTTTAACGAGCAATGCTCCTTTAAGAATTCCCGGGAAACCAACAGAATTATTAACCTGATTTGGGAAATCACCTCTACCGGTGGCAACAATGTAAGCACCGGCTTCTTTTGCAGCATATGGATAAATTTCAGGTATAGGATTAGCGCAAACAAACACTATAGATTTTTCAGCCATAACACTAATCCATTCCTTTTTAATAACATCAGGTCCTGGTTGAGAAAGAGAAATTAAAACATCTGCACCTTTCATAGCTTCGACCATATCTTCAACGCAATCAAGATTTGTAATTTGGCAAAGTTCCCATTTGCGATAGAATCTTTTATCATCTTCAATATCTTTTCTATTTTTATGCAGAGCACCTTTGGTATCAAACATAATAGATTTTGCAGGATCAGCACCGGCTGCATTAACAATTCTTGCAATAGTAGCATTTGACGCGCCTGCACCATAATACACAATCTTAACTTTATTAATGTCTTTTCCAGCAAGTTTAAGAGCATTAATAAGCCCTGCAAGAGTAACACAAGCTGTACCTTGTGCATCGTCGTGCCAAACAGGAATATCACATTCTTCTCTTAATACATCAAGAACTTTATAGCAGTTTGGCTGAGAAATATCTTCAAGATTGATTGCACCAAAGCTATGTTGAGCCATTTTAACGAATTCGATAATTTTGTCAGGGTCATTCTTTCCGTCTTTGCCTCTGCTGTCAACACAAAGAGCAACGGCATCAAAGCCACCGAGATATTTCATAAGCAGAGCTTTACCTTCCATAACGCCAAGCCCACCGGGAGGAGTACAGTCTCCGTCGCCAAGCACTCTTGTTGAGTCGCTAACAACAGCAACAAGACTACCCCTGTTTGACAAATTAAAAGAAGTATTGTTATCGTCGCGAATACTCGTCGATATTTTAGAAACTCCGGGTGTATACCAGGCATTAAACCAGTTAAATCCGGGAACAGGCACTTTTGGCACCGTTTGAATTTTTCCAACATAGAAATCATGAGCTGCCAGAGCCATTTCTTTGTAGAAAATTGTTTTTGCTTTAGCTCTCTGCTCTGGTGTAAAATCAGCAGGGAACATTTTGTCTAGGTTGCTTAAGTTTATGTTTAATTCTTCCATAGTGTTTGGTTTTGATTTACAGCAAAGATAAAAAAGTTTTTATGCAAACAAAATCATAACGATTGTTGTTTGAGTTAAAATTAAAAAAGCATCACAAAAAAACTCAACTTTAAAATCTTTTTAATAATTTTGTCGAGTTAACATATAATCAATACTAATTAAACTAATTCTTATTTTTTAACAAAAACACAAAACTATGCGAAAAAAATTATTTCCAATGGCAATTATCCTTTTTGTTATAAGCGGGATAATGTTTGTAGCCTGCGACAAGGACAAACAAAACAGTCCGGTATCTCCGGATCTAACAAAAGTTGCTACAATAAAAGGCTTGGTTTATGCCAACCTAACTGAAAGAAATGACACACTACCTCAGCTTCCAGCAAACGGAGTAAAAAAAGAATTTGCTCCTGCAGGAACTTTACTTCACGTGAGAGTTGATGCAACTCAATACTCAAGTACAGCAAGCGGATATTTTATTTATACTGCAACTGTTGGTTCTAATGGTGATTACAGCATTGAAATACCTACAAGAATTCAAGGTGTTGCTGTTGAGATTATGCCAATTGATTTTGAATATGACAAAGTAGTTGGTAATTGGTCGTGGGCCGGAACAGAATATATTTGGGAAGGCAAATCTGAAAGAACTATTTACACTGCAGCAATTGTAAATGTTGGCGGACTTGTTCCTGACGGTGTCAAAATAATCGACATCAACTACTAGTAATATCAGGAAAATCCGATAATGTTGTATAATCTTAAAAATAGATCTATGAAAAAATTAAAAATATTTTTAGCACTGTTTCTTTTTGTTGCATCAACTTCATTTGCTCAAAATGAAGTTAATCAGCAAGGAGGCGCAGATGCGTCAAATTATCTGCCCGAAGCAGGTGATATCGCAATCGGGATTGAAGCCGGGCCAATTTTGCAGTATTTTGGCAATATGCTAAATGCAAATAACTTTAACGCATCACCTGCCCTGCAATTCCTTAATGGCAATACTATTTTTGCCAAGTATTTTCTTGAAGACGATGTAGCAATTCGCGCAAGATTCCGTGCAATTGTAAACAATGATGTTTTTAGAATTTATGTACCTGATGAACTTGCTCGTTTTAATGATCCTCTAAGCAGAGATCTTACAGTTGACAGAAGGACATTTACAAGCCAAAACTATTTAATTGGTGTTGATTATGAAATGAGACGCGGATATAATCGCCTTCAAGGTTATTATGGTGGTGGTGTAATATTCTCTATTTCTAACGTAAAAAACACATATGAATATGGAAACGCTATGTCAGAGATTGTTCCAAATCCTGCAACTGCCAACTTTGGAACCGGCAATATAATTGGCACTTCCAGAGTATTGGAAACCAAGAATGCTAATAACAATTATGGCGGTGGCCTTAATGGTTTTATTGGTGTAGAATATTTCATATTCCCTAAAATCTCAATTGGTGGGGAATTTGGACTGTCTTTAATTTATACTCATTATTCAAGAACAAAACAAGTTGTTGAATATTGGGATGGCTTCCAATCAGTTGAAGAAGTTACAATGACAAACCCTGGCAACAGAACACTAAGAGCAACAACAGTTAATCCGGCTCTAGGTATTTATTTTATGTTCCATTTTTAGGAATTATAAATCATCTTATAAAAAACCCCTTGAAGTAATTCTTCAAGGGGTTTTTTATTTATGTAGCTTAAATATTAATTAGCCTGAATGATTTGGAATAGTTCGTCTAATTTTGGTGTTAGGATAATTTCCGTTCTTCTATTTTTTCTTCTAGCTTCAGGTGTTTTGCTGGTATCTAATGGCAAAAACTCTCCTCTTCCTGCAGCAGTAAGTCTTTTAGGATCAACTTTTGAATTATCCAGTAATATTCTAACAATAGCAGTAGCTCTTAACACACTAAGCTCCCAATTATCTTTTATTACGCTTCCAGGTCTGAATGGCACATCATCGGTATGACCTTCGATAAGAACGTTAATGTCAGGATTTTTTTCAAGCACTTTTGCAAGTTCTTTAAGTGCAGAAACACCTTGAGGGTCAACTGTTGTGCTACCTGTAGCAAACAGCAATCTTTCTTCAAGAGAAACATAAACTTTTCCATTTCTTATGTCAACAGAGAGTCCGTTATCCTGAAATCCGAGAAGAGCCTGGGCAACAGTTTTCCTTAAAGCATTAACAATACTATCTTGTTTGTTAAGAATAGATTCGAGTTCGTTAAGCCTCTGTTCTTTTTTTCTAATTTCTTCCATTGAAGCATTCAGCCTAGCATTCAACTCATTCAAGCTTTTTTCTTTTTCTTGCATAGCTAAAGTGGCTTTATGCAACTCATCCTCGCGTCTGAGTAAGTCTTGTTGAGTTTCTTGAAGCCTTTCCATTATTCTTCTGGTTTCGGCTGCCTGGCCTTTAGTAAGCTGTTCATTTTGCTCAAGCAAAACTTGATAAGTTTTATGTAGCTGTTCGTAATTTGCATTTATACGTCTCAAAGTTGTGCCCAAATTAGCTGTATCAAGCTGAAGCGTTTCAATGTTTCTTCTAAGTTCTGCAACCTGATTTGCCAGTTCATTGTTTTCGGCATAGAATTTTTCATTTTCTTTTCTAAGATCTGCATTTGCATTCTCGCATTCATTTCTTCTAGTAACCATATCTTCGTATTTGCGCGCCGGCACACATGAAGACACAATTGCAGCTGTTAAAACAGCGTACAATATTACATTTTTAGCTTTTCTCAATGTCATGTTTTTTTTGGTTAAGATAATTACTAATAAATTACTTCAAGCTCAAAAATTTGAATAAGTTTTCAGAATAATTAAAATGATTTTCAATCCTTTTTAATCATGCTGAATTCAAGTCACAAATGCAACTTTTTGTTTAATCAAATTTAATGATAAAAACTCAATTGGTGATAAGAACCCCAATTTTTTTCTTGGTCTGTTATTTAACTTGTGTTGAACATATTGAATTTGTTGATTAGTAATATTTTCAAAAGAAGACCCTTTAGGAAAGTATTGCCTGATAAGCCCATTTATATTTTCATTAGCACCT
>JAGXRQ010000073.1 GCA_018335675.1 Bacteroidota bacterium
TCCGCTATCTCTTGTTGTTTGTATCCACTACTTCTCATTTCAGAAATTGTGTACCTTTGTTCTCTGGTTAAATGTTTCATTTTGCAACTTTTTTTTGACGAGGAAAGCCAATTTAAACTTTATCCATCAGGACAAGGGGAAAGATAATTTCTTTCTCCTTTGTCTTGAAAAATATTATTTACTTTATATCCTCGTAAAAAGTTGCATTAATTACTTGAATTTAGTAAATAAAAAAGCCCCAATATGGGGCTTTTTTATTATCTAAAACATAAGAAGTTAAATCTTACTTTCAGGCATTCCATCATACTTATGAACAAACTCCGGTTTGCCGCAAAACTCAAAACTATGATTCATATGATCACGCTCATCCAGACTGATTCTTCTAAAAACATCTGCCCATGTATCAACATCAGCATAATTTTTCACAAGAGGATTATTTACTTTTTGTTTTTCCCATTGAGGATTGTCAACAACTAATTTGGCATAAACATTTTCGGCGTGGTTTTCAAATTCAGCATTAAATAAAAATGCTCTTTTTTGGCTAAAAAACGCCATCATTCTTGCAATAATAACATAAGTAAAAACTGCAAAATAATAAAAGAAAGGTTTTAGGTACCACTTATCCTTCAATCCATCTTCCTTCATTTTTTCATGAATAACAAGCAAATGCATATATTCATTATCCTGGGCTTCCCTGCCCCACTCTATAACACCTTGAGATTTTTCAACCTTAGCAGTGTTTTTGTATTGTTTAGTTTGCTTAATATAATGACGCACTTCCCAAACTCTATATGGAATACTTGCTAATATTTCCAATAATTTTGCCTTAGGGAGATCATCTTTTTTCCCTGCTATCATATCCATGCCGGCAAAAAAGATTTTTGCTATAACACTATATTTGTATCGAGGAGTTTTTAAAGTTATTTGCTGTTCTTTTTTTAGGTCGATTTTTTGTGACATTTTCCTAAGTTTTATAAAATGAATATTTAAATTATTGCGGTATAAAAATACATAATTTTAAAATCGTATAAAATCGGAAATCAGAAATTTTCAAAAGATTACGTTATTGTTATTTAGATTATCTTCAATTAACAACATCATTATCCAAAAATATTATCTCCAGCTCTTCTTAAATGCTGAAACAAAATATTTAAACCAACTGTCGTTATCGGTAATCTTATTGGCTAGATTTGAATGATTTTCTTTAGGGTATTTATTTTTGTAAAATTCAGCAGCTTTTTTACCCGCATACTCCTGAATATCTTTAGTGTTTTTGGAGCTAATGCCTTTATTTTTGATTACTAACAAAAGCTTTAATGCATCGTCAGGTTTGCTATTATCTGAGAAATAAGTTATACCACTATATATAAAATCAATTTGCGATGATCTTGATATATAATCAACTAATTGCAAATGCTCTACTCCCAAACCCATTAAATTTTTAGATTCCCATAAATTCTGAGCTCTCATATATCTTTGGAAAAAAGATTCATGTTTATGTTGAACATCTGAGTTCAACAATCTTTTAGCTGACCTTAAGAGAGTTTGATATTCGGCCGCAGGAATATAAGATTGGAGCATTAGCAAAGAATCTCCTAAATAAATATTACAATCATCTAAATTATCAACAAATCTATTCAATTTCGTCAGGCTATCCATAGCACTCACATATTCAGCATACTTAATAAGAAGTTGAATTTTATAAAATCTATCACTGATTAGATTATTATTAATCTCACATTCTTTCTGAAAAATTCTTTGTTTCAGGCTTTGAATTCTCGAGAACACTAATGTATCTGAATACAATTCAAATATTTCGGATTCATTTATTGCATCTTCAAGAGATATTTTGGCTTCAATTATTTCCCCTGCCCACGCCATAAGGTGTCCGTGAGATAAAGTTTCAAGGATTCTTCCTTTATATTCAGTTTTGATTTCCGGAGTATGCACAACTGTTGCATTACTTATAATCTTTGGTTTTGACAATGCTAATTTCACCTGCCTTTCTTTTTGCAAATGCAATTCGGCAATATCAGAATCTAAATTAGGCGGGCAATTTAGAAATGAATATGCATTACACAACCTTTTTGCATTATCAAAATAATAAATTGACCTATCCCAT
Source organism: Bacteroidota bacterium (assembly GCA_018335675.1). Lineage (GTDB taxonomy): Bacteria > Bacteroidota > Bacteroidia > Bacteroidales > UBA7960 > PWND01. Next base: position 2,123 of record JAGXRQ010000073.1, read on the forward strand.
AAACCTTCCTTCCGTTGTTCTCTGGCAATAACAAGATATTGAACAAATATTTTTTGAAGCATAGCTTCAGCCAATTTATATTCCCCAATTAAATCAGTGTGTTCTTTCTGATATTCTATAGCACTTTGAGAGTACATCTCACTAAAAGAAAGATTGTTTATATCATAAGCCCTTTGAGCAACCGACAGATATGAATTATAAACTCCCAATCTTGCCCTCTTTTGCATTTGTGCCACTCTATCATCACAATGAAATGGATATATGTCTGAACAAAATTCCTGTAATTTCATTAATTCAGATAATGCATCAGGATATCTATTTTCAGCTATGAAAAAATTTATTCTATTGCACACCGAATCATAAATAATTGAAGAGTAATTAATTGCCATATTAAGCCATTCGCCTGATGGATATATATCTTTTAGAATATGTTTAGCTACAAAAAGAGCTGAATCACTTTTATTTTCATCAATATGAATCTTTCCAAGTTCAATTAAAGCTGGGACATTAAACTTATTAAAATTTACTGCCTTTTTGAAATTATCTTTTGCGGCTTTTCTATTTCCCCTTAAATAATTTTCTACTCCGGCAACATAAAATAGCTTATCAATGTCAGATATTGATTGATTATAAAATGCTCTTAAACTCGTAATCTTCTCATTATAATATTCATACTTAGAAAAAACTGAATTTACATCCTTTTGCTTTATTATAAGAAAATTGAAAAAATCTTTTTGATTCACATCGCCTAAAACCGACTCAATTTCGCATAAATTGAACTCATCAATAATCATAGACTCTATTTTTGAATTTTCAAGTTTATGAATTAGTGATTCAATTCTATCAAAATACTCAGAAGCATTATAATAATCGTGCAGCGCATTGGCAAATCGCATAAATCTATGATATGATTTTTCAGAGTAGGATGGCTCCAGGCTAGGGATTTTTACAATTATGTTATTATTGTTATTCAATACAACGGTATCCAATATAACAAGAGGAAACTGCTCTACATTTTCAACCCTGAAGCTTTTATGAATTATTCTTTTGCCGCTTCCATTTTCAACAGTAATAATTCCTGAATAGATGTCGGGCATAAGATAATTTTCCAACGAAAAATCTTTATAATTGTAATCGCCAGAAATTACAGGAGCTGATACACATATTATAATTCTATTGGTATTATTAACATTTGTGACTGTTTTTCTAATATTTGTTTTTATTCCATATGAAGTATAAACCCTCATTTTTCCGGATGCCTCAGAAATTCTTTGCAGAAAATCATTTGTAAATATTGCCTGGCCAGATGCATTAGGTCTAAAAGCAATTTCTTTTGTGAAAGTTTCGGTGTCTTTATTTGAAGCAAATAAAGAGTTTAAATTTTGCATCAGCAGAGAAGAAATAATCAAAATCGAAATGCTGCAACAAAATTTTAGTCTCATTTATAAAAAAGAATCAAAAGTCTAAAAAACAGTAAATTACCCAAGCAAGCATTAAAAGTATTGGATTTATTTGCATTGGCGTTACAAAGGTAACATTTTCCTAATGTTTGCAATAACTTGAGTAAAAGTATAATGCAAAAAATATATTATAACTACATTTGCACAAATTATTTTTTATGTTAGTTAAGATTTACCCGGAAAATCCTAATCAAAAGGAAATCAACACTGTAGTAGATTGCCTACGCAATGGAGGGGTAATAATATACCCTACCGATACAGTTTACGCAATTGGTTGCGATATAATGAACAGCAAGGCTGTAGCAAGAGTTGCTGCAATTAAATCAACCAAAGTTGAGAAAGCCAACTTTTCATTTATTTTCTATGACCTAAGTCATATTTCAGATTACACAAAACCATTTGGAACAAGCATTTATAAGCTTATGAAGAAAGCACTTCCCGGTCCTTTCACGTTTATACTTGAAGCAAACAACAATATTCCAAAACTTTTCCAAAGCAAAAAAAAGACAATAGGTATCCGAATTCCCAACAACAACATTATACGAGAAGTAGTAAAAGAATTAGGCAATCCGATAATCTCAACTTCAGTATATGACGAGGATGAAATAATTGAATACACAACTGACCCCGAGTTAATATATGAAAAACATAATCATCACGTAGATTTGGTAATTGATGGAGGGTATGGCGACAATGAAGCTTCAACAGTTGTAGATTGCACAAGCGGCGAACCTGAGGTTATACGTGAGGGCAAAGGAAATATTGAAGATTATTTGTAGAAGGAAGTCGGAAGTCGGAAGTCGGAAGTCGACAGTCGACAGTCGACAGTCGGAAGTTGTAAGTTGGCAGTCGTGATAATAACTTTTTCAATTAACTATGATGGATAATATTTTCAATATAGATTCCTTACCAATTGATTCAGAACTATTTGACACTATATTTCATAATAAAAATGTTAAAATTGAAAGAATACTAAGCAAAGGACAAGTAACTAAAGATGGAGAGTGGTATAATCAGGAAACAGACGAGTGGGTGATATTGATACAAGGAAATGCCAAAATTGAGTTTGAAAATCACAAGATAATAGAACTAAATTCAGGAGATTACATATTTATTCCATCACATCAGAAGCACAAAGTAATTTTCACAAGCGTTGATCCAATTTGTATATGGATAGCAGTGCACATTGAAAAAGAATAATCAAGATTATACTAAAACAATATTATAGATTATTGACTCCTACAATCAACAAATTATCTTCTTCAAAAGAAATTTCTTCTAATTTGCGGATTAAGCTATCCCTTAATACAAAAAACTCTTGGTGATATATTTGAGGCAGAGGATTTGCGCTTGGAAATTTCTCTCTTCTATGATCTACCTGTTTGCCATTTTTCCAAAATCTAAAACATACATGAGGGCCTGTTGCGTCGCCTGTCATGCCAACATATCCAATAACTTCTCCCTGTTTAACCCTTCTTCCCTGCTTAATTCCTGAAGCGAATTTCGACATATGTAGGTATTGAGTTTCATAAACAGAATTATGCCTGATTCTGACATAATTACCATTACCTCCTGCAAATCTAGCCTCTGTAACAACACCATCGCCAATTGCAAGTATAGGAGTTCCTGTTGGTGCGGCATAATCTGTTCCGTAATGAGGACGGCGGACATTATGTATTGGATGCATTCTGCTATTAGAATAGCCACTTGTTATTCTTCCAAATTTAAGAGGAGCTTTCAAAAAGACTTTTCTTAAGTTTTCACCTTCAGAGTCAAAAAAGCCATCAACAGAATCTTTCTTAAATTGAAAACCTAATATTTCTCTACCCTGATGAATGAAATATATTGCATCAATATTTGTTACACCTATGCATTCATTTCCCACATATTGCTCTTCAAAAATAACTTTAAACTTGTCGCCCTTATTTATTCTATGAAAGTCGACAGACCAAGCTAATATTTCAGACATTGAGATTGCAAGTTCAGGATGTAAATTATTTTCTTGCAAAGCAACCCAAAGCGATGAGTTAATTACTCCTGAGGCCGTGCGAGGTACATTCTTAATTGGTTTCATTTCTCTCACAACCTGAACTGAGTCGTAAAAGCATACTTTAATGTATTCCAACTTGGAAATATCATAAATAAAATATTGAATATTGGAAACAGAATCCGATTCCAAATAAGCGTGGAAGCTGTTTCCGGCTCGAATTCTTCTGGGATCAAACCATTTTTTAACTTTATTAATAACATCATCAACAACCATAAACTCCAATTCAAATCCGGACAAAATCTGACTAAGAGTTTGATTATTCTTTACTTTGCCTTTATCAATATAAAATTTCCCAATCTCAACGCCATATTCATCATACTCGGGTTCAACCAACTCTTCTTCATAAACAGTATCATTATCTATAGAGTTTACGTATGAAAACTTTCCAATCAACCAAACAGTTAGGATTAAAGAAAAAATAATGGCAGAAGAAATACATAAAATTTTAAGCTTCATCAGATTTAATATAAAACGTTAAACAAAATTCAAAAACAAACTTACATATTCAGCATATCGTAATTGCCGGATATTACAACCATTATTACTGCAACAAATAAACCAGTAATCACAATAGCACCAAATAAAATTAACATACATAAAACCCCAAAACCCGTTTTGCGGTTATCAGGGGTTTCCAGCATTATACCAATGCCTTTCCAAAATAAAAACACCATAAACACCAATCCTACTAATGTAATTATAGACAATGACGGATGAATAGCTGCTATTAATGTTGATAAAAAGAAAGGAGTATATGAAATAACAAATAGTGAATAAATTTCATTGAAAGAATTACTTGATGAAAATTTTGGAGCAAGTAGTTTAATCATATAAGAAGCAAGCAAAAGAGCTAGTGAATAAGTTATAGTATCATGAATGAACAAGAAATTTTGAGAGAAGATAGAGTAAATCGATTCTTCCGGAACACTTGTCACTTTAGCTATTGAACTAAGAAAAATAAGTGGGAAAGCCAGGAAGATAAACAAATTCTTCCAGTTATAGCCAAATTCTTTTGCCTTTATCCAACTAACTGATGGTGACAAAATAACATTCAGAACGATTTGATAAAAATTATTCATTATTACTATCATTTTTATACGCTGCAAAAATAGTAATTATAAAAATGTTCTCATTATTTAAAAATGGGCAATACGGTTAAATAATAATAAAACTATATTTGCCTAACAAATGGATTGGAAAAAACACATACAAGGATTTGATGCATATTTAAGGCTGGAAAAATCACTTTCACCTAATAGCATAGAAGCATACTTAAGCGATATAAATAAACTTTCTGATTATTTCTCATCAAAATTAAGAAGTATTTCTCCAGAAGAAATTACAAAAGAAAACCTTTCTGAATTCGTTCAATTTACAGGCGAACTGGGATTACAGGCACGTTCTCAGGCACGACTAATAAGTGCAATCAAATCATTTTATAAATATTTGTTATTAGAAGATTACATAACCGTAAATCCATCAACATTACTGGAAAGCCCCAGAACAGGAAGAAAAATACCGGAATATCTTACAATTATTGAAATAGATAAAATTATATCCGCAATAGATTTGAGTACTCCTGAAGGCGAGAGAAATAAAGCAATTATTGAAACACTTTATGGATGTGGGCTAAGGGTGAGTGAACTTATTAACCTAAAAATTTCCGATTTATTCATCAAAGATGAATATGTAAAAGTAACGGGCAAAGGAAATAAGCAAAGAATTGTTCCATTAGGTTATAGTGCATCTAAGCAGATCCAGATATATGTTAATAACATAAGGGTTCATTCAACTCCGGTTAAAGGCAATGAAGATTTTGTTTTTTTAAATAACAAAGGAAGTAAGCTTTCCAGAGTTATGATTTTTATAATTATAAAAGATTTATGTGAAAAGGCTGGCATCAAAAAAAATGTCAGCCCTCATACATTCCGCCATAGCTTTGCAACACATCTCATTGAGGGAGGCGCCGACCTGAGAGCTGTGCAAGACATGCTTGGTCACGAGTCAATTACTACCACAGAGATTTACACCCATATCGACAGAGAATATCTGCGAGAAAACCTTATAAGCTATCATCCCAGAGCGAAGAAATAAAAAGATTGTAAAGATTGAGACTGCCGACTGTCGACTTACGACTTACGACTTACGACTTACAACTTTCTCCCAAAGTTTAAGTATTTTTTAAAGCTATTATAATGTTTTTATAACACTTATTTATTAGCTTTGTAGGCTGGAAAACATTCTACTTTTCTATTCCTTTGCATGAGTTTTTGTCTAAATCACACTGCAGCAATTCAATAAAAGTAGCCAGAAGGTAAAATCATAAAGACATATAAATATTATAAATTTAAAGCTTTTCGGTTATGAAGAAATTTACTATTCTAAAATCACTTTTAACAGTGCTTATTATTGCGTTATTATCACTTATTTCCCATGGGCAGGGCCATGAGACTTTTACTAATTTAAATGCATCTAGTGCATCATACACATCCACAGAAACCTCATACATAGGCAACAATGGGGCTACATGGTACCACATTGGAACTAGATTGATTACTGCAGGTAGCATTTATGAAATTACAGGCGTTACTTGTGGATTTGGAGATTCCGGTAGTCGTTATGTAAAAACAACAGTCACAGGAGGTGTAGGTGAAATTTCCTTTAAATGGAGGTCATATTTTACAGGTGGTGCTGCATCAGACAGGACTATCCAAGTTTTAATAAATGGAACTTCAGTTGGTAGCTATACACTAGCTGCTATGGGAACAATTTACACTGAAACAATAACGATAAATACTCCCGGCACAGTTGTTATACAGCTTAGAAGCAGTGGTACTAGACAAATTGCTATTGATGATATTGTATGGACAGATTATTCATCTACAGATCCTATTTTAATTGCCACACCAGTATCTTTATCAGGCTTAAATTATGTTGAAGCTCAAGGTCCTTCTGGATCCCAAAGCTATAAACTCTCAGGAACAAATCTTGATCCTTCAAGTGGAGATGTTACAGTGTCAACTGTTGAATACATGGAAGTTTCATCAGACAATGTAAACTTTGGAGCAACAACAATCGTTTCATATAACGATGGAACTTTAAATGAAGTTGATATCTATGTTAGATTAAAAGATGGTCTTGCACCCGGAAATTATAACGAATCTATTACAAATTCAGGAGGCTCAGCAGCAAATGTTTTAATAGCAGCAAGTGGCATAGTAACTCCCGCCCCTGCCCCATTACCTGAATTAACTATGGATGGCTATTCTCAGGATTTTGCAACATTTCTTAGTGCAGAAACATTCCCAAATGGATGGACACCTAGCAATACATATGCGTATGGAGGAGATTTTGGCACCGGAACTTCAGGCGGATTAAGAGGAAATAATGTACTTGGATTCCAGCTTACAGCATCATCTCCAAACAATGTTTTTAAAGCAACTCTTACCTTGGTTAATAAAACCGGCCAAACATTAGAGGAATTAGAAATTTCATACCTAGGAAAAGTTGCAAGAACAGATCAAACAGGCACTCCAAAATGGGTTGTATCTGTTAATGGAGTTGTTGTCCCTGAGCTTGAATTTTCTACCGAAGCAGGTGTAGACCAACTAAAAAGCTTTATACTTACAGGATTAAATTTATTGCCAAACGAAAATATAATTATTGAATGGTCTACCACAAGCACAGGCACAAGCGGCACAAGACGTCAGATTGGAATTGCTGATGTTGAGATTACTCCAATAGGTGACCCTCAGGTTTCCACTCCTACTTATAGCCACCCTTCAGGCACATACTTCGATCCTTTTATGCTCAATATCACTACTACCACTGAAGGAGCAACAATTTTTTACCGCTATGATGAACTTGACCCGTGGACAGAATACACTGAAGCATTGGCAATAAACTCGACTATTACTGTTTTTGCGAGAGGTACTAAAACTGACTTTATCGACAGTGGAATTGCATCTGCGAGTTATTTTATTCCTGATGGAAACATTATATCTGTTGCTGCAATTGATGACATTGAAGTTTTTATAGGCACATTGTTCGAAGATATTTCGCTGCCATCTACTATTAATGTTACTTTGGATGATGCTGCATCAACTATCGTAGAACTTATTGTAAACTGGGCTGCAGGAACTTATGACGAAAATGTTGCAGATACTTATAATATTACAGGGGAAATTGTTCTAAAAGGTCTTATCACTAATACAAGCGATTTAACAGCTCAAGTAAACATAATTGTAATTCCAATTCCTGAATTTGATATCATTTCAGTGGAATCTATTGAAGATATCACTGTTGCTTTTGGAACATTATTCGAAGACGTTGTTTTTCCTGAATTTGTTACAGTTGAACTTGATGATGCAAGCACAATAGAATTAGAAGTTATTTGGGAAGAAGGACTTTATAACGAAAGCATTGCCGACACATATGCAATACTTGGAAACATTCAGTTGACTACAGGAATTAATAACCCTTCAAATATACAGGCTATTGTTAATGTTATAGTTCTTGAAGAAGTTATACTGCCGGTTATTGTTTCTGTTGAAGCTCTTGATGATATCACGGTTGATTTCGGAACTACATTCGCTGCACTTCCATTGCCGTCAGCAGTTGAAGTAACTCTTGATGATGCAAGTACAGAAATATTAAATGTAATATGGGAACAGGGAACATATAATGGAAATGTTGATGGAACTTATACTCTGGAGGGGGTTCTTCAATTAACTGCAAGCATTGAAAATCCTGAAAATATTAAAGCTTCTATTGATGTAATTGTAAGTCCTGAAATTATTACTCCGGAAGCAGTAACAATTGTTGGTTGGACTTTCCCTGTTGCCGATGCACGTGGTGCTAACCTTGGTATAGAAAGCAACATTGGAAAGCTTATTTCAAGGGAACCTGCATATACAGGCACCTACACATACCCATCAGGTGTCACTACTCAAGCTATTTCTTCTACAGCATGGGCTTCCGGCCTGGATAGTAAGTACTGGATAGTTGAGTTTTCGACTGTTGGTCATGAAAATCTCACATTAAACAGTGTACAACAAAGTTCTAATACCGGGCCACGCGACTTTAAAGTTCAGTATAAAGTAGGCTCAGGAGAATGGACTGATATTGAAAATTCAAACATTACTGTTGCAAACAATCTTACAGCAGGAGTATTATCTGAGTTGCCACTTCCACAAGCATTAAACAACAAAGCTCAAGTAAAATTAAGATGGATTATGCGCTCTAATGTTGCCGTAAGTGGCACAGGCGATGTTGCAGCAGCCGGAACTTCCAGAATAGACAATATTATGGTTAAAGGCTATGCAGGCGAATTTCCTGTTACTATTCTCAGTGTAGCTTCCATTACTCCAATTCAGGTTGAAATAGGAACTGCATTTGATGATATTGTTTTGCCTGAAAGTGTTAGTGTTACACTTGATAATTTAACAACTACTTCTCTTAATGTTGTTTGGCAAGAAGGTGATTATGATGGTAATACAATTGATGAATACACTATATTTGGTGATTTAGTTTTAACCGGAACAATTACAAATCCTGGAAACCTAAAAGCTCAAGTTACTGTTTTTGTAGTAGATGAAATTATTCCTCCTGTAAATATTGCATCAGTTGAAGTACTTGAAGATATTACTGTTGAATTTGGAACTTCATATGCTGCATTGCAATTGCCGCCTACTGTTACTGTTACTCTTGAAAATGAAGAAGAGGAAACACTTAATGTGATATGGGCACAGGGTACCTATAATGGAAATATTGCAGGTACTTATACTCTATTTGGCACACTTCAACTTATTGTAGGAATTGAAAACCCTGAAAATCTGAAGGCTAGTGTTAATGTTACTGTTAATCCTCTTGTAGAGCCAGAGGTTATTGTAGGATGGACATTCCCTGTTGCCGATAACCGTGGTGCAGACTTAGGACTTGAAGTAAACATTGGAAATGAAATTAGCCGCGACCCGGCATTTGCAGGCACATACAATTTTTACACAGGTGTTACAACTCAAGCAGCTTCTACATCAAGTTGGGCGGATGGAAGTGGAGTAAAATATTGGTATATTGAATTTTCTACTATTGGTTATGGAAACCTTACATTAAGCAGCGCTCAGAGAAGTTCAAACACCGGTCCTAAAAATTTTAAGGTAGAATATAAAATAGGTAGTGGAAACTGGACAGAAGTTGAAGGCTCGACAATTGTTTGCGCAGACAACTTTACATCAGGAATTTTATCCGACATATCACTCCCAGAAGCATTGAATAACAAAAATAGCGTTGCATTACGTTGGGTTATGACTTCAAATATTGCTGTTGGTGGAGCAGCAGTGGCTTCTGCCGGCGCTTCTAGAATCGATAATATTTTAATTAAAGGATTGTTCTCTGATGAATTTAAGCGAATTGTAACTCAAATTGAAATCCTTAACGATATAATTGTTGATGTTTTTACAACTACTTTTGAGGAATTAGAATTACCTGAAACTGTTCTGGTTTATTTTGATGATGAAGGCAGTGAATTATTGCCTGTAACTTGGTCGGAAGGAGATTTTGACGGAGATGTTGTGGGTGAGTATATTCTAGAAGGAACTATCACCTTAGGTGAAAACATGGAAAACCCAAGTAATATCAAAGCAAGTATAAAAGTTATCGTTAGAGAGCCTATCATTCTTTATACTGTAGTATTTAATGTTGACATGAGCACTCATCCCAACTTTAATGCTGCAACTGATTTAGTTTATATTCGAGGAGACATGAATGGCTGGGGTGTGCCAGGAACAAACAATGCTATACAACTTATGACAAGAGTTGGTGAATCTCTAATTTACACAAAAACATTTGAGTTAGAAGAAGGTACATACGAGTATAAGTATTACAAAAATGCAGGCACAAGCGGAGCTGAAAGCGGAGAAAACAGAAGTGTAGAAATTACTGAAGATGTTATAATTAATGACATTTGGTTAGTAACTAATATCACAGAACTGTTTACATATCAAATAAAAATATATCCAAATCCGGCTTCTGATTACGTATTTATTAAATCTGATAGCGTAATTGAAATGATTGAATTATATGATTTAAATGGAAGGAGCATTAAATCTCTAATGTTAAATTCAAATGAATATAAAATTGATTTATCGGCCTTAAACAATGGCATGTATATTATAAAGATTTACACAGGAAACAACATTATAAACAAAAAAGTGATATTGAATAAATAAGAAGCATTCATTTATAAATAATATTATTATGAGGAATTTAAAAAAACAAATTATGAGAAACATTGCAATTAGCGTTACTATTATTTTAACGTTTGCAGGAATTAATGCATTTTCTCAACAGACATTAATTGGTTATTGGAACTTCAACTCCGGAGCCAATGGAACAGCATGGACTGCACCTATTAACGCAAATGCAGGAGTAGGAAATGCAGTTATTACAGCAGGAACTTGGACATGGGGAAATCTGGCGTATACTGATGGATTTGCCGGCAATGCGATGAATGCATTATTTGGAGACCCTGCAGGCGCTAGTTTATCATTAAGGCACCAAGGAATGAATGGAAATTACATACAATTGGAATTCTCTATGTCAGGATATGTAAATTTAGTACTATCATATTGGACTCAAAAAACGGCAACCGGATTTATTTCAAATCAATGGTCGTGGAGCACGGATGGCACTAATTATACAAATTTTGGTTCGGTAGTTAATCCAGCCTTATCTCCTGGAGGAGTTATTACAATTTCAGCTCCGGCTAATTTAAATAACAGCTCAACGGTTTATCTAAGATATACTCTTAGCGGTGCAAGTGCAGATACTGGTAATAACAGAATAGACAATATTCAATTAAATGCAACTGAATATAGTCCGGATCAGGTTACCAACCCTGTATTTTCTCCCGTTTCAGGTATTTATTATGATCCACAATTAGTAAGCATAACAACATTCACAGAAGGAGCTAGCATTTATTATACTACAAATGGAAATAATCCAACAGAATCTGACATGCTTTATTCTGCTCCTATTGCAGTCGAAGAATCTACTGTAATAAAAGCAAAAGCATTCAAAACCGGATTAACTGCTAGTGATGTGGTAACAGCTAATTATACAATAAGAAGTATTGTTTTTATCAAAGACTTTGAAGATGAAAGTCTTACCTCAGAAGGATGGACAACATATTCTGTGGCTTCAGACAAAAACTGGACATTAGGAAGTCTTGGCGGTGGTGCTACCGGAACTGCTTTTTATGCTGAAATGAATGGTTATCAGCAGGATGTATTAAGTAATGACTGGCTTATTTCACCTGTTTATGATCTTTCCGAATACAATGACACTAAAATTTCTTTCTTTACTCAGTATAAATTCGGAGATGTTTCAACTGAGCTAAAACTAAAATATTCTATGGATTATGTATCCGGTGACCCAACATTGGCTACTTGGACAGAAATTCCATTTACAAAGCCTAGTGGTGAAGACACATGGGTGCATTCCGGATTAATTGATATTCCAAATATTAAATCCGAAAATATATCTTTTGCTTTCCATTATTTAGGAACGGCTAGCCCTAGAAGATGGAGAGTAGATGAAATAATTATTTCACAAGTTGAATCTACAGTTAATAACGCTAATTTGGCGGAATTTAAAATTGCCGATGTTAATCTGCTTAATTTGCCTAACATTGTTGTGACTGATCCGGTCGCTGAGCTAGGCGCCTCTATTTGGATTGAAGACTTCAGCTCTTTATTAGGGTTGACAGTTTCAACTTCATCTCCTATGGCAACTTTTGTGGTTGAAAAGAATACAGTTGTAATTAACCCGGCTAACTTTGCAACTTTGACATACGCTGATGGCGATGTACTTGTTGTTAGTGTTACTGCTGAAGACGGCATTACAGAAAAGCATTATAAAGTAACTCTAAACCTAGACATTAGAGAAATTGTAATCATCACTCCTACTTCCGCAGACAGCTTTGAAACAACAGAAGAGGTAAATATTACATGGACTTCTCAAGGTATCAATTTTATAGACATAGACTTATTTAAAAACGGCATTGCCCTTCCGGTATCTCAATATTCAAACATTGATGCAAGTGATGAGGAATATAATTACACTATTCCTAATGGACATCATGGGACATACTATCTCAGACTGTATGACAGTGCAGATCGCTCATTTTATGATCAAAGCGATGATTTTTCCGTGGCCGACATCGAAATTCCTGAGATTACAGCGCTAACACCAGCTAATAATGCGGTAGATGTTGCTGTTAATACAACTCTTATCATGGGGTTCAGTGAAGCTATATTTAAAAATTCAGGAGAAATTACTGTTTACAAATCAGATGACAGCTCAGTAATTGAAACAATTAATGTTACATCAGAGCAGGTAGTAATCAATAATAAAACTGCAACAATTTCATTATCCAAATTCCTCATGAATGAAACAAATTATTATGTTATTGTTGACGCAGAAGCTTTTGTTGATATTGCAGGTAATGATGCAGGAGGAATTGGCAGCGAAACCGAATGGACATTTACTACAAAATCATTAATTTGTAATGGCGATTTTGAAGCCTGGACTGCAAATCTCCCTGACTGCTGGGTTGGAAGCACTACTAACATTCCTACCTCTAATATAATAAAACACAGCACAGATCCTCAATCAGGAAGTTTCGCTGTTCAACTTATTAATACTGGAACTTCCCACCAAAGATTTTCAACAAAGCCAACTTATGTAAAAACGAACACATTGTATATGATTTCTTTCTATGCAAAAGGCAAGGGAGAAATCAGAACAGGAATGTTTGACAATAGACCTGGTGCTAGCTTTGGTTATGCTACATATAATGATTACATTGTAATTGAGTCGAACACATGGGCACATTATCAGCAATACATAGTGGCAGCCAATACACATGCAGCCGGTGAATTCATTTTTTCATTAAGAAACACAAACGTTTCTCATTCTCATTTAATAATCGATAATGTTACTATTACTGAAATTCTTCCGGTTGAAGTAAGTTCAATTGCAGATTTAAAAGCTGGTGAAATAGGTTTATTATATAAACTCACTGAAGAGGCAGTTATTTCATATCAGCAAGCATACAGAAATCAGATCTTCATTCAGGATGCAACCGCTGGTATATTGATAGATGACCCAAACAATATTATTTCTACAGTTTATAATATTGGAGATGGAATTACCAATATTAAAGGTACTCTTGCTTTATATTCAGGGATGTATCAACTTTTACCGTTTGAAAATTCGGGTCCTGCTTCTTCTACCGGTAATGTAATTATTCCTATTGAAAGAACTTTGTCTGAAATTACTTCAGCGGACCAGGCAATGCTTATCAAATTTACTAATGTAGCTTTTGATGATGAAGGGAATTTTGTCGTTGGAACTGCATATGATATTTCAGACCCTTCAGGAGATGGGGTTTTCAGAACAAACTTCTATAATGCCAATTATATTGGCACTGCAATTCCTACTGTAACTTGTAATATCACTGCATTAATAATAGAAAATAACTCTGTATTGCAACTTACAGCACGTAGCCTTGAAGATTTTTATATCTATAGCAATGATGCAACATTATCTATGTTTATGATAAATGGAGTGCTTAATGCTCTAAACCTTTCCGGAATTTTAGTTGAAGATCCTGAAAATGACGCTGGTGCTATTTTAAGAGTTAGTGATTTCACCAACTTTATGGGAATTCAAATTACTACAAATAGTCCATTAGCAACATATTCTGTAACATTAAACGGCGTGCTTATTGATTTTGTAGAGCTATTCAACCTTCCTCTTGAAATTAATGATGTAATTGTTGTTGAAGTTACTGCTGAAAGCGGAACTAAAGTTTATTACAAAGTGACACTAACCGACGACTTGAGAGAATTGACAATTACAAATCCTATTGGAGGTGAAGAATATTCAACCGGTGATGAAATAATTATTGAATGGGTTTCTGAAAATATTGACAATCTTACTATTAGAGTTTTACCTAACGGTGTTGGTTATATGGTAGCAGAATATACAGGTATACCCGCTACTGATGGTGAGTTTTCATTTATTTTACCTAACGGTCCTCACGGAGAATACTACATTATGTTGCTTGACGCAAGTGATTTAAACTATTTCATTGAAAGTGAACCTATTACATTCATTGATACTCAAACTCCTGAATTAATATCATTTACTCCTGCAAACGGAGCAATGGGAGTTCCTATTAATACAAATATCACAATAACTTACAACGAAAATATCTTCAGTAATACTGGAAATATCTACATTCATAAAGCATCAGACAATAGTGTGGTTTTAACAATTGCTGCAGCAAGTGAATATGTCCTTATTGATGATAATATAGTTAGTATTACATTGCAATCAAATCTAGGTTATGCAACAGAGTATTATGTGCTGATTGATAATGGAGCATTTGAAGATTTAGGCGGAAATTCACATCCTGGAATCAGTGCTAATAATATTTGGAGATTTACTACCATTGAAGAACCTGCATTCTCATTAGTTTGCAATGGCGGGTTTGAAGATTGGACAGCCGGACTTCCTAATTGTTGGCTTGGATCTAAATCCAATATTGGAGGAGAAAATGTATTACAAAACAGCATTAATCCACAGTCAGGACTTTATTCTGCTCAATTAATCAATGCAACGTCCTCTCACAAAAGATTCACTAGCCAGTTTACTCAGGTTACAGCAGGTAAAAAATATTTGATTTCCTTCTGGGTGAAAGGACAAGGCAGCATCAGAACTGGCTTATTTGATAATAGACCAGATGCTAACTCATATGGATATGCTCCTTATAACAGCTATGTAAATGTTTCATCAAATACATGGACAAAATATCAACAATTAGTTACAGCTAATAACACCTTTGCTGAAGCTGAATTTATTTTCTCTGTTGTTAGCACAAATGCAAGCTTAGGTCATATTCAGATTGACAATGTTGTTATAACTGAATTTGATGCATCTCTGCAAGAAGTAGCAACAATTGCCGAACTTCGTCAAGGGATAGTTGGATTAGATTATAAACTAACAGGAGAAGCTGTTATTACATTCCAGCAAACATATAGGAAACAAAAGTTCATTCAGGATGCTACAGGCGCAATATTGATTGATGATCCAACACCGGCAAGCATTATCACTAATTACAATATTGGAGATGGCATCAGCAATATTACAGGAACGCTGGCCTCATATGCAGGGATGTTACAATTCCAGCCAAAAGCCGACCCCGGTGCTCCAACATCAACAGGAAATGTCGTAGTACCTGTACTCAAAACTTTAGCTCAATTAAACTCTAGTGATCAAGCGAAACTATTAGTTGTAAACGAAATCGACTTCCTCAGTACAGGAAATTTCTCAGTGGGAACCGTTTATAATATCTCTGATCCATACGGAACAGGAGTTTTCAGAACAAACTTCTATGATGTTGATTACATTGGAGGACCAATACCAACTGAACTTGTTAATGTTACTGTTCTTGTTACTGAACATAACGGAGTTTATCAGTTAACCGCAAGAAGCTCTGCTGATTTTGATTATCAAGTATATAGCAGCAATGCAAACCTTGCAACATTCGCTTTTGGAGCTTATGATGCATTAAAATTGGCAAACGTTGTTGTTAATAATCCTACAACTGACCCAGGTGCTATTTTAAGAGTTACTAATATTGCTAGCTTAGATGTAACTTCGGTAACAACAGAACATCCAGGTGCAACATTTACTGCTAAATTAAATGGAACAACTGTTACATATGCACAACTGCTTGCTGCAAACCTTGCATTTGGCGATGTTATTGTGATTTCAGTTACAGCTGAAAATGGCATTACCTTGAAACATTTCAAGGTAACTATTGCATTAGACAACAGATCTTTAACAATAATTGCTCCTACAGGTGGACAAACATACGACACCGGTGATTTAGTAACTATTCAATGGTCATCTGAGAATATTGATATGATTGACATACAGATTTACTATCAATCGGCAGGCCAACATATTAAACAATTCACCGGAATTAATGCAGCCTTAGGTCAATACTCTTTCAATCTTGAAAATGGATTAAACGGAGTCGCGTATTTCAAGCTTTTGGATAATAGCGATTATAATTTCTTTAGAAATAGTGCAAATGTAACTTTTGTTGATGACCAACATCCAATTGTACTGGAATATAGTCCAATAAATGGAGCTATCAATGTGTCAGTAAAAACATTACTGACGTTAGCATTTGATGAAAATATTTATGCAAATAATGGCCACATTGTAATTTACAGGTCAGATGCAAGTGTTTTCACAACAGTTAGCTCCAATGCTCCAATTGTCTCAATTACAAATAATCTTGTTACGATAGACCTTAGCACAAATCTTGAATTTGAAACCTCATATTATATCCTTATCAGCAATAGTGCATTTGTAGATTTTGCAGGAAATAATTTCGCAGGAATTTCAGCTTCTAATGTTTGGGCTTTCACAACAATGCCTCCTATTGAATATATTTGTAATGGAGATTTTGAAATCTGGACTGGAGGATTGCCAAATTGCTGGTATGGTGCTAGATCAAACATAGGCCCTGAAAATGTTGCCCAATATGATGAAGATGCTTATTCAGGCTCATTTGCACTTCAGCTAATCAATCCAACAGGTGACCATAAAAGGTTCTCAAGCAAAGCAACAACTGTGGAAAATGGATCATGCTATTTAATTACTTTTTACACTAAAGGACAAGGAGATGTAAGAACAGGCATGTATGACAACAGACCTGGCGACAGCTTCGGTTATGCTCCATACAATCCATATTTCAACGTAAACTCAAGCGAATGGCAACAGAGGAAACAAATTGTTAGTGCATTAAACACAACAAGTGTCGCCGAGTTTATTTTCTCAGTTAGAAATACTAATTCAGCAAAGGATCACTTGCTTATAGATTTTGTTACTATTGAAGAAGTAAGTTGCGATGTTCAGGAAGTTTCAACTCTTCAAGAGTTAAGAAATGGAATCGTTGGCGTAAATTACAAATATACAGGTGAAGCTGTTGTAACATATACACAAACATACAGAAATCAGAAATTCGTTCAGGATGCAACAGGTGGTATGCTGCTAGACGACTTAAATGGCATTATGAGTTATCCTTTTGCTGCTGGAGATGGAATCAGCAATATCACAGGAAGACTCGACAGCTATTTAGGAATGTTGCAATTCCAACCTAGCATTAATCCGGGAAATCCAAGTTCGATAGGTAATCCTATTATTGCTGTTGATAGAACTCTTGATGAAGTAACATCAGCTGATCAGGCTAGGCTAATAAAAGTTAGTGAAGTAAACTTTATTTCAACGGGAACTTTTGCTGTTGGAACAGTTTATGACATTGAAGATCCTACATCTAATGGCGTTTTCAGAACTAATTTCTATGGAGCTGATTATATTGGCAATAATATACCAACTCAAAAAATAAACTTAATTGCATTAGTAGTAGAAGCTAACGGAGTTCTTCAGCTCACAGCAAGAAGTACTGCCGACTTCCAGGCGTTTGTAAACATTGTTGATCCTGACAAAGCTAATATTCTAGTTTATCCAAACCCATTCTCAGACAATATCAACATAATTCTTACCGAAGAAGTTGATGAAATAATTCTGTATAACAATATGGGTCAAATAGTAAATAGAATAAAAGCTTCTGACAATAGCATTAACATCAAAACATCCGAGTTAAATTCAGGTGTTTATATTATTCGCTTCTTAATGAATGACGGTAGTCATGTCACTCAGAAGCTGATTAAATATTAAATAAAATTTTGATTAACTGATTAACATAATCCCGCAGCTAATTGATTTATAAAGAACAACAATATAAATCAGAATGTCTGCGGGATTTTCTTTTAAAATATGGCGGTCGACATACTTCTATACCTTGGTGCAATTTCCTTGCTAATACTCGGAATTGTCGGAGCATTTTTGCCTGTACTTCCTGGCCCACCATTGAGCTATATTGGAATATTGTTAATTCACTTTTCTTCAAAACATACATATTCTCCTGAATTCCTTTGGACTTATGGTATCATTATGGTTATTATTACTGTTGCAGATTACATTTTACCTTCCTGGGGTACAAAAAAATTTGGAGGGACAAAGTATGGAATGTGGGGAGCAGCGATTGGGTTGTTAATTGGTTTAATAATCTACGCTCCTATTGGAATTTTTGTCGGGCCTTTTGTAGGTGCATTCCTTGCTGAGCTTATTAATGACAAAACCTCAAAAGAAGCATTAAGAAGTGCATTTGGTAGTTTTCTTGGAATTGTTTTTGGAGTAGTATTGAAATTTGTATTTGCAATTATATTGCTATTCAATGGTATATGGTGGATGATTGCTTCTTTCTTTTAATGAATTATAACAAAGGTGCCAAATCAAATTCAATTTTTTTCAAAACATCATTTTTTCTAACAACAAGTTCAACTTTGTCAATTTTCTTGAAAAATTCTTTTTGATATTCATAAGGAATTTTTTCTACCGGTATTCCATTCACAGTAATAATCAGATCATCAATCATAAGTCCGTTTTTTTCAGCAGGGCTCGACTCAGTTATACCGGCAATAGCCCAACCACCCATTGTTTTTGACCTATCAACGTATGAAAATCCTAGTCTGTCAAACACATAAGACGTTTGAAATTTTTCATTAGGACGATAATATAAAATATCATTTTTAAAATCAAACAGTAAATCAAATCTATCCAAAACATTATTACCCAATATCCCTAAATAACTATCATTTGCCAATAAGCCAAACATATCAGTGCTGAAAGACATATTTACATTAACAAGATTCAAATTTAAAATCTCTAGTGTATCTAAAATAAAATCATACCCGGCTGTTTCACCCCCTACTCCACCATACTTAGCATAATATCTAACTTTACGATTTATATTGTTTATTAAATCATATTTCTCAGCAAATGAACTTGTAATAGTGCTTAATGGCATTCCGGTATCCAATGCAAAACTTCCTTCTATTGTAACAGAATCGTTCACTTTTATAATAGCGGGGATTGTATAAAAATGGTCTATTCTTCCCATTTTCACTCCACAATACTCTTCAAGGTAAGCTGAATCAACTGAGTTGAAAATATTAATATAGTTACTTGTATAATTTATTTCCAAATACTTCTTTTGAAAAAAATCTGTACCTATCAAGCCGTCAACAAAATCTCCTCCAATAGGCTTCATTTCAATAATTGGAACAAAAGAAGATTGAAATTTTTTGTTTCCAATATTAAAACACACGGTATCTTTAATTATAGGAATAATTTGATAAGACTCGCCAATACCCCAAATCTTTCTGTAATGAAAATTTTTATAAATTAAATTGTTCTCGCTTACAAATATGCTGTCAAGCAATAAAATATCAGCAGCAGTGTCTATCAAAAAGCTACCCTGAATACTATCTACTGAGACAATTACATGGAGGTAGTTGTTATAAATAATTGGGATAGCTCCTTCAGGAATTGCGCTTCCATCCTTTATTTCCTTATTCTTTTTATCGCCGTCTATAGAATTGCAGGCAGATAATAAAAGAATAATTGCTATAGCCAATTTGTATGTTTTCATCTATTGGAAATATTGTCGAAAGTTATAAATAAAATTATTACAACACACATTAAAACTTAAAATTCTTATAAAAACCTATGTTTATCGAAAAATAATTTTCAAAAACAATTCTCTTGGTTGGGTGAAAATAATATTTAACTTTGCCAACAGTTATGGTTCCGGAAGCATTCAGCTTCCAAGGATTAAAAGGGAATCGGGTGTAAATCCCGGACAGTTCCCGCTGCTGTTAGCTCTTAAAGTTTGTTTATCACTACTGCCACTGTTCTCAAAAAGAAGGATGGGAAGGCGATAAACAAAGAGTAAGTCAGAAGACCTGCCATAGCAAAACATAATTTGTAGCTTTCGGGAAAAAAGCGAAGAATAGAAATTATATTTCTAGACCTCAGTTTTGACCCCTTATTAGAAACATCAAAATGAACTGCAACAATAAAGTTGTATTTATTTTCATAATGTTTGTGCATTTCAATATTTATGCACAAAACGACACTATCATAACTCTGAATGAGATTGAGGTTTATGGTAATCGTTTTTCCGTTTTTGCTCCGGGCAACAAAACTCAAAATCTCGATACGACAGATTTAACTAATTATAGAAGTTCTGCATTAAGCAGCTTATTAACAAGCCGAAGTGGAGTTTTTATTAAGGGATATGGTCCGGGAATGCTAGCAACACCGACATTAAGAGGCAGCAGCTCATCTCAAACAGCATTATTATGGAATGGATTTAATATCCAAAGTCCGATGAATGGGCAAAACGACTTATCATTATTTCCAGTATTTTTCGCAGACAACATTGATATTCAACACGGAGGAACAGGATCGGTATGGGGTAGCGGTGCTATAGGCGGAGCAATAAACTTAAATAACAATACTGATTTTGATGGAAAAGTTTTTATTGAAAGTGAAGCAGCATTGTCATCTATTGAAAATTACAGCCAATTCATAAATGTTAGATTTAGCAGTAATAATATTTCTGCCAACATAAGAGCCTTTAACAATAGCGCCAATAATAAATTCGATTATTACAACTCTTTTAGCAATGACAGTATTATTTATACACAACAATTTTCTGGAGTTCAACAGAAGGGGATATTAAATGAGTTCTACGTTCTTGGAAAAAAGAGCTCTTACTCAGTAATTAGACTCTGGTATCAGGATAATGAAAGAAACATCCCTCCTACTTTGATGCAAAACCACTCAGGTGCTTTTCAACAGGATGAAGCACTGCGTATTACAGCATTATGGCAAAAAACAATTAGAAAAACTATTTTAAAATCACAAGCGGCTTACTTCAATGAAACTATCTTGTATAAAGATTCTGCAGGTATTGAAAGCATTAGCAATGCTAAAACATACATTCAAGAGCTTGATTGGAGATTATTTAATTATAAAAATCATAACATAAATATTGGTGTCAATAACAATTTAGTAAAAGCAACATCCGGTCATTATCAATCAGAATTGACATTGAATAGATTTGCTGTTTTTTCAGCGTGGAAATGGAATAACACACCGGAAACTTTCAATCTATATGTTAATGCAAGAAAAGAATGGCAGCAGGGTCATAATATTCCTCTAGTACCTTCATTTGGATTGCTTTACAAATTAAACAGCGATTTATCTATAAAAGGTAACATAGGAAAAAGTTTTAGGATGCCAACAATAAATGATCTTTATTGGATTCCGGGAGGAAATCCCAACTTACTTCCCGAAAGTGGGTGGAATCAGGATGTTTCTTTGTCTTATGACAATATTTTAAGAAATCAGAAATCGGAAAATGCTCTGCAGCTTAGTCGCATAAAGCTTTCTGTTACAGGCTTTCACAGAAAAATTAATAATTGGATTATTTGGCTTCCGAAATCAGGAATATGGACACCTCAAAATTTGATGGAAGTAAGAAGCAAAGGGCTGGAATTTGAGAACATTTTAGAAGTCAAGTCTGATAATGCATTGTTATCATTAAAGTTGTTTTATGATAATATCTCTTCTGTAAATGAAAAACAAAAAAGCCCAAACGATGCATCTGTAAATAAGCAAATAATATACACGCCAAAGCACATTGCAAGAGGCTTGATTTCAGCATATTACAAAAACGTCGGACTTTATGTCGAAAACAATTACACAGGCAAAAGATATACTAGCAGCGACAATCTTGATTGGCTAGAGCCATATTTCATGGTTAATACAGGCATTAATTATACAATAAAACGAAAGCATATTATTATTACTTCAAAAATTGACGTAATAAATCTATTGAATGAAGACTTTATGATAGTGTCCGGAAACCCAATGCCTTTGAGGTATTATCAATTTGGACTAAATGTAAAATTTGAAAAACAAATATTTAATTAATCAAAAACTAAAAAAAATGAAAAGAAACATTTTTCAAAGAAGTATTGCATCGGCAATAGCAATAACAATATTTTCGATTAGCTTTCAATCGTGTGAAAAGGAAAAAGTTGAGCCAACTTTTAAACTAAACATTAGTATTGCCCCCGAGCTATCAGGTAGTGTTAGTGGTGCCGGCGATTATGAAGCAGCAGAGATTGTAAACATAATTGCTACTCCTGAAGAAGGATATGAATTTGAAAACTGGACAGGAGACATTGAGTATATTGAAGATGCAAACTCGGCAAACACAAGTATTGAGATGCCTGCAAAAGAAGTAAATATCACAGCAAACTTTAGAATCATTGACACAGAAACTCCAAAGACGATCTCAAACTTTTCAGAAATTGAACTTGCCCCTGAAAGTTATTGGAACGGCTCAGATGAAAGTGGCGGTTTTACAAGCGGAAATGTATTTTTCCCAAATTACTTTACAGATTGGGGTGGAGGTATGACAAGCTGGTCTGGCTTCTCTGTGTCAAACATTACCGACAATACTACTCCTGGCTTTGAAAACGAATATAGCGCTATTACCGGTGGTGGTTATAATGACAACTCAAATTATGCAGTAGCATACATTTCAGACCCCGACACTTATGAAAATATTATGTTTTTCAACCTTGTGGGACTCGCCAATGGAAAGATGGCAGATGGTATTTTTATTACAAATAGCACTTGGGCTGCCTTAGCAATGCAAGAGGGAGATGGATATGCTGATGCATTTGAACAAGGCGACTATTTTAAAGTAACTTTTACAGGATTCAACAATGACACTGAAACATCTTCAGTAACATTCTTTCTAGCTGATTTTCGTTCAACTAATGCTAGTGAACATTACATTGTTAATACGTGGGAATGGGTAAACCTTAAAAGCTTAGGCAATATTACGAAAGTAAAAATCACTCTCGAATCAACAGACATTGGAGAATATGGAATGAAAACACCTGCGTATTTTTGCATCGGACAAGTTGTTACCTTTGATGAATAAACCAAATATTGTTTGAAACTATTTCACCCAAATACAATTTTAATAACTCTGTGCATTGGTGCGATTAACATCGCGCTATTTGCACAGGGTCCTTTTTCTCCACCCGCAGGGCAACAAGGCTCAACTGCAATTCACAAAGACTCTCCTCTATTTAAAGGATGGGCTGTTGGCTGTGAAGTTTTCAGAGGCTTTAAAGATACATCAAATCCTCAACTCGGATATGCAACTATCGGAGATTGCAATGATGTTGTTGGAAAGGCAGGAGAAAAAGGAGTACTAAGTTTGGGCGACGGTGGATTTGCAATATTAAGATTTGACCCTCCTATAAAAAATGGACAAGGTTATGATTTTGCTGTTTTTGAGAATTCCTTTGATGATTATTTTCTTGAACTTGCTTTTGTGGAAGTTAGCTCAGATGGCGAAAATTTCTACAGATTTCCTTCTACATCACTAACCCCAACTGATAATCAAATAGGGCCTTTCGAAAATACAGATGCAACAAATATTAATAATCTTGCCGGAAAATATCGCATCTTTCATGGTGTTCCTTTTGATCTCTCTGAATTAACAGGCAATGCCGGTCTAAATACCGACAGTATTCATTATATTAAAATTATTGATGTTGTTGGCTCAATAAACCAGGAATATGCTTCTTTCGATTCTCATGGAAATATAATTAATGACCCATGGCCTACTCCATTCCCTTCTAGCGGATTTGATTTAGATGCAATTGGGGTTATAAATAATACCTCAACAGATAATGAAAGTTTTTCCGTTTCTGCATATCCTAACCCTGTGACAAATAACTCTAAAATAAGAGTTTATGCTCCTTTTGAGGCAAATATAACTTTGCAAATAATAAATTTATCAGGCAAAGTTTTGTGGTCTGAAATAAATGAAGTGTCTTACACAGGAATGCATTTCTTTGATATAAAACAAAATATTGAACTAAAGCAAGGTCTATACTTTGTTAAACTATTACACGACCATGGAGTATCAACTTTCAAAATAATAGTTTTTTAATTAACAATATGAAAATCAATCATATAATTACAGCAATTCTCATAATTATCTCTTTTTCTTGTGATAAAGAGAGTCAAGACAATGACTTCCCTGAAATTATTAAGGGAAATGGAGTTTTTATAATTAATGAAGGAAATTATGGATGGGGAAATGCTAGTTTAGGTTATTATGATAAAATTGAAGGTAAGTACTATCATAAAATTTTTGAAAAAGCAAACAATAGAGCCCTAGGAGATGTATTCCAATCAATAAGTTTAATTAATGACGAACTCTTTTTGACAATAAATAATTCGGGGAAAATAGAAATAGTAGATCCGATTACAATTGAAAGCATTTCATTAATTGATGGCCTTAACTCGCCACGACGAATCACAAAAATAAGCCCGAGCAAAGCCCTTGTTACAGAATTATACAATAACAAAATAAGTGTGATTAACCTTGATAATTATACAATAACAGATGAAATACAAGTATCAGGATGGACAGAGGATATTGTTGTTCAAAACAATTTCATATTTATTAGCAACACAGGCAAAGATTTGGTTTATGTAGTTGATAAAGAAAATCTAATAATACTTGACAGTATAGCAACATACCCAATGCCCGGAAGAATGACTATTGATAGATTTGGGAAATTATGGGTTGTTTGCAGCGGGATACCGGAGGAAAACAAAAGCGGAGCTTTGCACTCAATTAATACTGAGAATTATGAAATTTTGGAAACAGTTGAGTTTGCTGCCGTATCTTTTTCAAACATTGCTATGAATTCAGCTGCAGATTGTATTTATCTTGTTAATAATGATATTTGGAAAATAGATGTTTCTAATCCTGAATTTCCTCAAACTTCATTTATATCAGCTGATGGCAGACAATTTTATGGCATAGGTATAGACTCAAATAACGATGACATATATATTTCTGACGCCATTGATTATGTGCAAAGAGGAAAAATTATGATATATAATAAAGAAGGTAACTTAATTTCATCATTTGATGCAGGAATAATCCCCGGAGGATTTTTCTTTTATTAAGGAGGTTTGTAAATGATATTTACTAATTTTGATTTTGCAGAATACAATTTTTAATTTAGAATAATGAGATTTTTAAACAAATACTGCTTAATATTAATCCTCGCTTTGATACCAAAAATGTTTTCATCATGCGACAGCAGTGAAATTTGTCGTGAGAATACCGAAACTCCTTTAAGAGTCGGCTTTTACAATAAAGATGATTTTTCAGCAACTGCTATTGTTGACAGCATAACAGTTTATGGGTTAGGCAGAGAAGATTCGTTAATTTATGATAATGCAAAAAACGTTACCAGAGTTGAACTACCACTTAATAATGCAAAAGACACTACATCATTTGTATTGATTTTTCCGCAGAATCAAGATACAATAACAATAATTTACAGCAGGAAAATAACCCTATTGTCTGTGGGTTGCGGATTTACAACCTTTTACACATTATCCAAAGCCCAATCTACAAAAAACGAAATATTTAATTCAGACATTCAAAACTCAAATGTTATAAATGATTTAAATGAACATATTAAAGTATATATCACTGTTCCTACTCCTGATAAGTAATTCGATTTTGGGAAATAATCCTGAGGAGATAAATTTATTCAGACCTTCAATCAGAATAGGTTTTGATGCTTCAGGGTTAGTGAAAAGATTATGGCAACCCGAAACAATGCAATTGGAGTTTTCGGCAGATGCTGAGATTAAGCCAAATTGGTTTATTGCTGCAGAAGCCGGATATCTCGATATTGACATAATCAGGAACAATTTTGACTATAATGCCAATGGGTTGTTCTTAAGATTGGGAGCCGATTATAACGTACTTACTAAAAAACCTTCAGAAAGCAATGATGTAGTTCTTATATCTATGAGATATGGCTATTCTGGATTGTCACATTCTGCATCGAGAGTAAATATAATTGACCCATATTGGGGAGATTACACTACTGCTATTGATAGCGAAATAGTAAATTCTCACTGGCTTGAACTTGGTTTTTCACTAAAAACAGAATTGTTTAAAGGTTTATTTCTTGGATGGGCAATAAGAGGCAGGTATTTAATATACAGATCTCAAGATCCACTTTTAGAACCATATAATATACCGGGGTTTGGTAATCTAAGAAAGAATAACACTGGATTTAGCCTTCATTATGGTTTGTTTTACAGAATACCGTTATAACTATTATTTACCGGTAGCTTTTATATACTCCATAAGAATTTCATTCATCTCAGAAAGCTTAGTTTCAGACTTCTTTAGTTTCTCATTAGCTTCATTCAACTCGGCATTTCTCTTTTCAATTGTAGCATAGGCAGATTCGGCTTCTTCGCGTGCAATCTTAAGTTCTTCGATATAATACTTCATTTCAGTAATATCCTCGGTAACTTGCACATAAGAAACAATTTCCCCATTATCATTTTTTATAGGAGTAAAACTTCCATACTCCCAATATTCTTCTCCGCTCTTTTTCTTATTGAGAAACTCTCCCCTCCATTCTTTCCCTCCGGAAAGCATACGCCAAACTTCACTGTCATTAATAATAGAACTTGTCTTCAAGTATGCAACTTTTGGCTCTAATCCCATTACCTCACTCACCGAATAACCAGTAACATCACTAAACCTTGGGTTAACATATTCTATATTCAGATTTTTATCTGCAATTAAAATCATACTTTGGCTTTGTTCAATTGCCCTAAAGAGTTTAAGAATAGTATTTATTTGTTCATTTACCTTCTCTTCAAGAGTTATAACCTGATAACTTTTGTGAATTGCTTCAAAAAGCTTTTGCTTTGCAATTGGCTTTAAGACATATTGATTAACTCCAATTTCAATACTTTCAATAAAATAATTTATATCACTATGAGCACTTGTAACAATAACCTGAACATTCTTGTCAATTTTTTTTATCTCCCGTGTCATTTCAAGCCCACTCATTCCGGGCATTCTTATATCAGTAATAACTATTCCAGGCTTAAACTCTTTATATAGTTTTAAGCCCTCAATCCCATTTGATGCAACAATAAGGTCGGGAATTATTCGAGACAACATCTCAACAATACCCTCGCTTATGTCCGGCTCATCTTCAACATACAAAACTTTAATGTTCTTAATTACAAAATGGTCTTTATTCATAAGCTTTGTCTTTATGTTTTGTCAACCTTTCTCATTATAACAATGTACTTTTCACTATTTGGCAACTTTTCAAATGTAACAATAAATTCCGAATCCAACTCCTGTTGTATTAAACCTGTAATATTTGGAACATCTTTTTTGTTACCATGACTAAGCAAAAATTCAATCCAATTATTGCCATTATCCTTTGGTTTGTAAATATATTCCTTTTTCTCTTCAAGAAAGTCGAAAATATTATCATACTTAACATTAAACTGTTCCATAGACTCAAACCCAAAAAACTCTAGAAAAGCGTTATTAACAATATTAAGATACTTGCTCTCTATCATTATAATAATATCGTCTCTAAGATTAATAAGCGATTCTATGCACTGAATTTGTTCATTTACTTGCCTCTCAAGTTCAATTTTCTTTGCAGTTTCCGTAAGCAATTCAATTAGCTTTTGCATAACAACAGGCTTAACGACATAGCCTGTAATTCCAATTTCTATTGATTTATGAAAGAAATCACTTTCCTCGTATGCTGTAGTAACTATAATCGGAACCTTCTTCTTCACTTCCCTAATTTTCGCAGACATTTCAAGGCCATTCAAAATTGGCATTTTAATATCTGTAATTACAATATCCGGATTGTTTATCGTAAAAAGTTCATACCCTTGTTGCCCATTAACTGCAACAAAAAGCTTTTCAACTCTTCTTTGAAGTGCTTCTACAACAGCAATGCGTATATCTTCCTCATCTTCAACATAAAGCACACTTACCCCAAGTTTATTTTTATTCTTACCTACGCTCATAACAAAAAATTTAATCGAACATATCTACATCAGGCAGTTGAATTATAAATTCAACTCCGTCAGGTTTATTTTCAAAATATAACTTTCCACTCATATTGTTTTCAATAATATTCTTACCCATATATAATCCAAGTCCGGTGCCTCTTGAAATATGCTTTGTAGAAAAGTACGGATCAAAAACTTTATCGCCAACTTCAGGCTTAATATTTCCACCATTATTGAAAATCCGAAGGAATGACTCATTGTCTATTGCTTCAAGTATAATTTTCACCTGAGGACTTTCAGGTTTAGATTCCATTAATGCCTCTCTTGCATTGTTTAGAATATTAATTACAACCTGCATATATTCATTTGGATAACCAAATGCCACGGGATCATTTTTAGATTTAAAATCAAGATTAATATTCAGACCTTTGAAATTAGCCTCAACAAACTTAATTGCTTTTTCAACCGTTTCCCTAACAAAAAACTTCTGGGCTTTTCTTTCAGGTTTAAAGAAATTGCGGAAATCATCAATTGTTTCAGACATGTATGTGATAAGACTCATCACCTTGTCTATTTTCTGAATAAGATATTTCTCATCTATTTCTCCATACTGATAAGCTTCGAGCAGGTTTTGAACTATTATCCCGATTGCATTAAGCGGCTGTCTCCATTGATGTGCAATATTACTAATCATTTCACCCATCGCAGCCTGCCGACTTTGCTGAATCAACAACAAATCTTTTTCTCTGTTCTTTTTTACTTCCTCCTCTACCTTACTTTTTAATGTTTTATTAAGTTCTTCAAGCTTTTTCTGGGTCCTTTTTATTAAGGAGATATCTGAATCAACGATAATAAACTTTTCTAAATCTCCATCACTATCAAATATTGGAGTAACTGTAGAATTCAAAGTGATTTCGTGTCCATCAACATGAATTTGAGTTGATTCATAACTTGCAGATATTTTGCTAATAGCGCATTTTGCTAATATTTCATTAATATTGGCTTTCTTGCTTAGTTTTTGAATAGTTCTTTCTTCAGCTGGTATTTCCATATGTTTTCTTCCAAACATTTTTTCAAAACCATCATTAACCCATTCAAAAACTCCATTCCTATCTAAAATTATGACTGCGTTATCAGTATGTTTAGCAACATATGACAATTTTTCAAGTTGGTTATTCACAAAAACTAATTGTTCAGATTGAGCCCTTATTTCTTCATGCTGAGTTTTGATTTCTTCATGTTGCTGCTGGCTTTCTGCAAGCAATTCAGCAACCTTCCCTTTTGACTCGACTAAACTCTTTAGTGTTCTTTGCCTCACAAATTCGTACAAATAAACAAAAAACATAAGTATTGTAAATGTAAATACATATCTAACAAAAAACACTAAGTCAATAAATGAATCATTAGGATGCAAAAAGTAAAAAACTATTGTAACGGCTAACAATATTAATGATATTAAGGCAGCAGATTTTTTCCCTACCAGAAAAAAGGCCATTGGAACCAAAACGTACTGCCATAAAATTGCATTCTGGGGTTCATCAAGTAGAAATAGCAGTGAAATGGCTAAAATAAGCATGATGAAAGTTAAGGCATAACCGGAGATTTCATATTTTGAGGTATTAAGACTGAAAAAAATTATAAATACTATAGATGAAACTGCAAAAATCGAGAGAATTGAGCTATAAAAGTAGTTTTCATTAACTAATCCTATAGCTGCAAATATTAGTAAAGATATTAGGCCTACATATGAAAAAGAAGCTATAAGAAATACCTTACGAGACTTCTCAGAGAAAAAGGGCTCCGCAGGGTCAATTAAAAATATCTTACTTAACTTTTGTTTTATTTTACCCATAAAAACACTATAACTGTCAAGATGTTTCTTTTTATAATACTAAAGAAGAATATAAAACCTTGCGCCTTTATCAGTATTAATAGCTGTTAGATTTCCATCCATGTTTTTTTCAATAATAATTTTAGACATATATAAACCAAGTCCACTTCCCCCTGTAGCCTCCTTTGTAGTATAATATGGTTGGAAAACACTTTCAATATCTGAGGCCTTTATCCCTCCTGCATTATCTTCAATCATTAATAGAGATTTATTGTCTTTCTTTAATAATCGGATATTAAGCCAAGGATTTTCTATTTGATTTTCCACCAAAGCCTCCTTGCTATTATTAAGAATATTCAACACTACTTGCGAATATTCATTTGAATAACCATTCGCAAAAACCTCATCTTCCATTTGTACATTCAGCTGAATACCCTGTTTTTTCAAGGCTTCCTCAGCGAATTCAAGTGTCCTCTTCACAGCAACTTTAACCTCAAAAAATTCTTTTGTCTTATTTGGCTTAAAGAAGTATCTGAAATCGTCAATTGTTTGATCCATATATTTAATTAACGACATTGATTTTTCAACTTTGTCTTTTAAATACTCCTGATTTACCTCTCCAAATTTATATGCTTCTTCAATGTTCTGCACAATAATACCCAGTGAATTAAGGGGTTGCCTCCACTGGTGAGCAATATTATTAATCATTTCTCCCATAACAGCTTGCTTATTTTGTTGTGCAAGCATAATATCTTTCTTCCTGTTTTCTTCAACTTCTTTGCTTACTCTATCTTCCAATTCTCTATTGAGAGACTCTGCAAACTTGTAGTACCTCTCCTTTTCCTTTTTTGCCAATAAAGCAAGAACAATAAATACAAGTGCAATAAATACTGCAGTTATAAGTAAAATGATATAAATTCTGTTTCTTCTAAGCTGATTATTTTGAACTTCTTTCTCTCTGGTTAGAATTTCAATTTCTGCAATTTTCTTTTCATCCTCAAATTTGGCTTGAATTTCACTAATTTTCTTTCTACTCTCTTCGGCCGTCATATCTTTATAAAATTCAAAATACTTCTGATAATAGAATAGAGCATTTTCAAAATCTTTCTTCAAAACCATTAGTTCTGAAAGATTTTTATAATTCTCCATTTCAAGATCTTTCATGCTTAGCTCTACACAAATTATAAGTGATTTCTGATATGACTCATGTGCTTTATCAAAAAATTTTTGACTTTGATAATTGTTAGCCATACCATTGTATAAATATGCAATACCCCATTTATCACCAATGCTTTGTTTGATTTCTAATGAAAGCATGTAATAATTTCCTGCTTTTGTATAATTCCCCATCATACTATGAAGCATGGCAATATTTGCATAAACAGCTGACAATAACCTGCTCTGACCATTGTCTTTAGCATAAACGGCGGCTTGATCGAAATAATCCAATGACTTTTTATAGTCCTCATCTCTGCCATATATAATGGCAACATTATTTAGTAATTGAGCAATTGTATGTCCTTGATTTGAAAGCTTCCTCATCTCAATTGCCTTCATATAATATTCCAAGGCTTTTTCCCTTTCATCCTGCTTATCATAAAATACTCCAAGATCATTATAAGAATTAGACAATCCTAAAGTATCCTTTAGAATGGTAAAAATATCTATAGCTTCAGATGTATATTCAAGTGCAACAGCAAACTCACCTCTAATATAGTTAATAACCCCCCTCATTCTTATTGAAGACGCCAATCCAATTGAATCACCAAGCTGCCTTCTTGTCTCAATGGCTAATCCGAAGTTTCTATCTGCTTCATTTAAAAGACTTTTTTCATACTGATACATGGCAAAACGATGATATGCATTACCAAGTTGCTTATACAATCCTTTTTCAGTGGCTAATGTAATTGCCTCTGCTATGTATTCTTCTGCTTGTTCAGAGTTTTGATTATATAATTCAGAAAACAATGATATTAAAACTTCTATTCTTTGCAAATCATCCAATTTATTTTGAGCCAATACCAACTTCAAACTATCAAGTTTTAATTCATTTGCTCTAACGATATTAAATGAAAATACAAAAACGTGTAATAATAAAAATATCAACCAATATTTAATAATCAGACTTGTTAATATCGCCTTTTTTCCCATCAGTAAATATATATAAATGACTAACTTTAAATTTAATTAGAGGATTTCTTTTAATATCAAGCATTTTAAGAAAAATTCCATTCTAAAAATAATCAAAATATATATGTTGACAATATTTTTTTTTGACTTTTTTATGATTTATCATTAGTTAGTTTCATTGAACTGTATATTTTGATTAGATTTGTGCTTTATATTTAATACTTCATGAAACAAACAGACAGATTAAAAACTGATAAAGTTTTTGTATTTTTCACAACAATACTTTTCAGCCTCATTATAAATTTGCCATCTTACTGCAAATCAAACAATAACAACTCCATAGGCTCTATTGAAGGAAATCTTATCATCAAAAACTATCATCCAAGTCAGTATAGAGGAGAAAGTCAAAACTGGGCTATTGCTCAAGATTTCAGAGGCATAATTTATGTTGCTAATCTTAACGGAGTATTTGAGTTTGATGGTGTTAATTGGAGACTTATCAAACTTCCTGGAGATGCTTATGCAACCTCAATTGGTATAGGCAAGGATAGCATTTTATATGTTGGAAGCCATTCAATGTTTGGATATATTGGAACAGACGACAAAGGAAGGTCGCAGTTTTATTCTTTAATGAATAAGTTTCCGGAAAGCGAAAAGTCTTTCTCTTTTATTTGGGAGTTTTTCCCTACAAGCCATGGCTTATATTTTTATACTTATGAAAAGCTATTCAGATATTATAATGACTCAATAACACATATCGACATTCCATTTAGCAGCAGATGTTTTACTTCAGAAGATAAAATGTATGTTTTTTATCAAACCAAAAATATTTTAAATATATTTTCCGCCAATGAGATTAAAGAAGAAATAAACTTCAACCTTATAAATGAGGGGAGAAAACATTTTATTATTGGTGCATTCCCATATAGTGCTGATGAGATTATGTATTTATGTCTCAACAATGGGTTCATAGTAATGCCTAAAGACATAAATAAGATTAGTTCTTCAAGCATAAAGACATATTACAAGCCGGAAATATTTTCCTTTATTGGGAAAAGTGAAGCTAGCTGTGTAATTCAACTTAGAAATGGAGATTATGCAATTGGCTCTATTCAATCAGGGCTAATATTACTTGACAAGAAAGCCAATATTATAAAAATTATAAACAAAGATGGCGGGCTGATAAGTGAGTCTATTAATTACATAAAAGAAGACAGATGCGGCAACCTATGGCTGGCCCTTGAGAATGGCATTGCAACTATAAGCACAGGAATACCTATTACATATTTTGACAATAAAAATCACTATGCTGGCAATGCGCTTGATGTGATAAAATTCAGGGATAAGATATTTATGGCTACTTGGCAAGGAATTTATTACCTTGACAAATACAGTAAGGGTCTTTATACTGAAAGCATTTTAAAAAAGAATAGTACAAATTTTGGTAGAGGCTGGAAATTTCATATTGTAAAGAACTCTAAAAATAAGGAAAAGCATTTGCTATGCGCATCAAGCTATGGTATCTTTTCTATTACAGAAGCCACTTCTCAGCAAATAACTAAAGGAAACTTTTATACAGTTATTCAATCTAAAAAGAACAAAGATCTTATTTTAGGACTAGGTTTCGGAGGAATTACCATTATTAAATATGATGAAAAATCGGACAAATTCACTACTGTATTTAAAGTTCCCGAACTTGAAGATTTTGAAATATATCATGTTGAAGAAGGAGAAAACTTAACTTTTTGGCTTGCTCACAGAGATATAGGCATATCTTCAATTTCGTTTTTTAAAAGTGGAGATAACATTCCTGAAAATGCTAAAAAAATTAATAATGCAAATTATTCATATATTATTAATCACTATAATGATAACAACGGATTGCCAAATAGTTCAATGATTGACCCTTTCATCTTATATAATGAGGTTTTTTTCAAAACTAACATGGGTATTTATAAGTTTGTTGGCAATATTTCAAGCAATAATAAATCTAGGTTTATTTCGATTAACTATCTCCATAAATTATTTTTCAGAGATGTTGCTTCATTAAGCATTATAAAATCAGACACGAAAAAGAACATATGGTTACAAGTTATGCTAACTAAAACTCGCGAAAGAGCATTAGTTCATCTGAAATTTAAAGAGGAAACAGGGAAGTACAAGTTTTATCAGATGCATTTTAAAAATATAAAACACACAAATATTAATCAAATTCTAATTGATAACTCGAATAATTCGATTTGGATTGCCAATGACGATGCATTGATAAAATTCGATTTGAGAGAAGACCTGCCAAAAGTTCCAGAATGCAAAACCCTTATTAGAAAAATTGTAATTAACAATACTGAAATTTTTTATGGTGGTGGAGTTATTAAAAACAATTCTATTTCATCAAAATATATGGGGTTATTTGAAGAGGAAGGAATTTCATCATTCCCATATAATAAGAGAAATTTGTCATTTGACTTTGCTGCACCTTTATATCACGACAATGAAGAGATTGTTTATTCAACATATTTAGAGAATTTCGATTTAGAATGGTCACCATACAACAAAAATAAAACTGTAACTTATCCAAACTTGACATTCGGAAAATACACATTCAATGTAAAAGCAAGAGACTTATTTGGGAATGAGACTCATGCATCTTCATTTTCATTTTACATAGAAAGGCCTTGGTATAGAACATATTTTATGTATGTAGTTTATTTATTGATTTTAGGAGCTATTGTGTTTTTTGCGGCAAGATTAACTAATCAAAAACTATTTACTTCTAAAACAAAACTTGAAAAACTAGTTAAAGAAAGAACAACTGAACTTGCTAGACAAAGGCAGCAGCTTGAAATAGAAAAAGAGAAATCTGATAAGCTTTTAAGAAATATTCTACCAATAAAGGTAGCCCAAGAGTTAAAAACCAGCGGAACCGTTAAAGCTCAATATTACGATGTTGTGACGGTAGTTTTTATGGACTTTAAAGGTTTTTCAAAAATTGCACAGTATATTAATCCATTTGGATTAATATCTGAACTCGACAAAACTTTTGGACATTTTGATGACATTTGCGTAAAATACAATATTGAAAAAATCAAAACTATTGGTGATGCATATTTATGTGCTGCAGGAATACCAATTCCAAGCCTTGACAATCCATTTTCTGCAATTTTCGCGTCATTTGAAGTCTTGGCTTATTTGAGAAAAGCAGAGAAAGATCAATGGTTAAGTGAATTGAGAATTGGCATTCATACAGGAGAATTAATAGCAGGAGTTATAGGAAAAAATAAATTTGCTTATGATATTTGGGGAGAAACTGTTAATACAGCATCCAGGATGGAGTCATCAGGAGTACCCATGAGAATAAATATTTCCGGAGAAACATATGAACATATTAAAGAATATATTGAATGTACATATAGAGGTAAACTCCCTGCCAAACATAAGGATGAATATGATATGTATTTCGTTAATAGAATTAAGAAAGAATATTCAGAAGATGAAAACGGGACAGTGCCAAACCAAAAGTTTTTAGATGAGCTAAAAAGAAAATTTCAAGGAAATTAAAAACAATTAAAAAAAGTTGATTTTTGGAATAATAAATTATTTATCTTTAACATCGATTATCAACATTAATCATTTATAAGCAATTATTTTACTTATGGACTATCAGAAAGCAAAGGAGTTCGTTCTGCCAAAGCTGGAAAAGGAATTAAAACCAAGTCTTTATTATCACAATTATCAGCATACTCTTGATGTATGCAAATCTATTGAAGCCTTAGCTGAGTACGAAGGCATTAATGGAGATGACCTGACAATTTTAAGAACTGCTGCTGTTTATCATGACACAGGTTTTATCTGGCAATATGACAATAATGAACCTATCGCGTGTGAATTTGCAAAAGAAACATTACCTTCTTTTGGATACAATGCAGACCAAATTGAAAGAGTTTGTGTGTTAATTCTAGCAACACAAATTCCTCAAAACCCTCAGAGCAAAATGAGTGAGATATTATGTGATGCTGACCTTGACTATATCGGGAGAGACGATTTCTTTATCACTGCTCTTAGATTACACCGAGAATGGAGTGAAAACAGCACAAGCAAAATAACATTTAAAGACTGGTATTTGAAACAATTGCAATTTGTTCAGAAGCACGAGTATTGGACTGAAGCTGCTAGAAAATCAAGAGGAGACAAAAAAACACACAATTTATCACAAATTAAAGAGCTACTAAATTTACTTGAAGCAACAGTTGGTCAAAAAAAATAGTGCGTTTAAATATTTTTTTTATAACTTTACTGACATTATTTACGTATAAAATCATAAAAACTTAATATTCTGCAAGATGGAATCAGAAAACAACAATGTAATTCTTGTCGCATCAGACTTTACTCCCATTGGGGAATACGCTGTTGATAACGCTATCGCGATGGCCAAACTTATTAATTATAAGATTTGTGTATTGCACGTTATCAACCAAGCTACTAAAGCTGCTCTGAAAAAAGAGAATAAAAGTCTGGAGTTTATATATGATAAACTTAAGGAGATTAGCAACGATATAAAACAAAAGCATGGAATTGATTGCGACTACGTTGCAAAAGAAGGTAGTATTTTCTCAGCTATTGCTGAAGTAGCAGATACAATTGGTGCTGCATACTTGTTCATTGGAACGCATGGAAAAAAAGGAATTCAAATGCTTCTTGGCAGCTTTGCTCTTAAAGTTGTTAAAAGTAGTCCTGTTCCTATTTTTGTTCTTCAGAAAATGGCAGAAGGTATTAAGTATAAGGATGTTGTTTTCCCTCTTGACATTGCAATGGGTTCCAAACAAAAGGTTAAATGGGCGATTACTCTGCATAAGCAGTTTCAGTCAACCTTCCATATCTTTTGCTTAAACCCCGGTGATGCATATATGCGCAACAGACTAAGAGCAGACCTTAACCAGGTTAAGAGAATTATGGAAAAACATAATATTCCTCATACTGAAACTTTCCATAACCACAAAGGCCCTGCATTCTCAAAACAAGTTGTGAATTTTGCAAAGGAAAAAAATGCAGACTTTATTATGATTTCAACTGACCCTGACAAAATTTCATGGAGTCTATGGGGTTCTGACGATGAAAGAATTATCTACAACCAAGAAAAAATTCCTGTAATGTGTATCAATGCTCAGGATCTTAAAGTTATCATCGGAGGATTGTAAAATATATTTTAATCAAAGGAAGCCGGGTTTTCCCGGCTTTTTTTTTGCTATTTTTACAAAAATTTTATTCTTATGGATAAGAAACAAATAAATGAAAGGATAAATAAATTAAGACAGGAAATTAATTTTCACAATTACCAATACTACACATTAGACAATCCGCTTATTTCTGATTATGAGTTTGACATGTTGCTAAAAGAACTTGAAAAACTTGAAATAGAAAATCCTGAATTTGCTGACCCAAATAGTCCTACCCAAAAAGTTGGTGGTGAAATAACTAAGAACTTCGAGACTTCTAAACATAAATTCCCAATGATGTCGCTTGGCAATACTTATAGTCGTGAGGAATTGTCTGACTTTGATATCAGAATTAAGAAAAGCATTGGCGAAAACTTTAAATATACTTGTGAGCTTAAATTTGACGGAGCCGCTATTGGCATTACATATACTAATGGTAAGTTCAGTAAAGCGGTAACAAGAGGCGACGGAATTCAGGGTGATGTTGTAACTGCAAATGTAAAAACCATCAAGAGCTTGCCCTTGATAATAGAGGATGAAAATATTCCAAAGGAGTTTGAATTAAGAGGTGAAATTATTCTTTCACATAAATCATTTAATAAAATCAATAAAGAAAGGGCTGAAAATGGAGAAGCTTTGTTTGCCAACCCAAGAAATGCAGCCTCAGGAAGCTTGAAGTTGCAAAACTCATCTCTTGCAGCCAAGCGAAACC
This sequence comes from Bacteroidota bacterium, assembly GCA_018335675.1. Classification (GTDB taxonomy): domain Bacteria; phylum Bacteroidota; class Bacteroidia; order Bacteroidales; family UBA7960; genus PWND01. The sequence goes on from JAGXRQ010000073.1 coordinate 40,482, forward strand.
TCGATTGTTATATATATGCTTTGCATTCTGAAGAACTAAAGTTTCAAGGTCACTATGAAAGCCTTATGCAAGCAAAAAAATGGAGATTTAAAGTTTCTGAATACACAAAACTTTGCAATAATATTGATGAAGTATTTGAATATATAGAATATTGGAATAAAAAAAGAAGTGAGCTTCCTTTTGATATAGACGGGATAGTAATAAAAGTTGATGAATATGAGCACCAGGAAACCTTAGGATTCACTGCAAAATTTCCAAGATGGGCTATTTCATACAAATTTCAAGCTGAGAGAGGCAAAACTATTCTTGAAGATGTTTTATTTCAGGTGGGACGCACCGGTGCAATTACACCGGTTGCAGTATTATCTCCTGTGCAAATAGCCGGAACTATTGTAAGAAGAGCATCATTGTACAATTCTGACAAAATTAATGAGCTCGATTTACATTTTGGAGATTACGTTTTTGTTGAAAAAGGAGGCGAAATAATTCCAAAGATTGTTGATGTTGATATTAGCAGTCGCCACCCTGCTGCATATAAGATTATATATATAGATCATTGCCCTGAGTGTAATACAGAGCTAATTAGAAATGAAGGAGAAGCCATACATTATTGCCCAAACTCAAAAACATGCCCACCTCAAGTACAAGGTAGAATTGAGCACTTCATCAGTCGCAGAGCAATGAATATTGAAACCTTGGGTGAAGGCCGTATTGAAGTTATTATTAATAATAATCTTGTAAAAGACATTGCCGACCTATATGATTTGAAATATGAACAGATGTTAGGTCTTGAAAAAACAGTAATAGACGAAGAAACAGGCAAATCTAAATCAATTAGCTTCAGAGAAAAGACTGTATCAAACATTCTAACTGCAATAGAATCATCTAAATCGATTCCATACGAAAGAGTTTTATTCGCGCTTGGGATAAGACATCTTGGAGAAACTGTTGCTAAAAAACTATCTAAGCATTTTAAAAGCATTAATGACTTGAGGAATGCTTCTTTCGAAGAATTAGTCAGTATTCATGAAATAGGTGAAAGAATTGCTCAAAGCATTATTGATTATTTCAAGAATGAAGACAACCAGAATTTGATTAAACGACTTGAGCAATCGGGCATTCAGCTAGAAGCAAAAGAAGAATCTGCTGAAGTAAAGGGAAATGCTTTAAATGATCTTAGTTTTGTAGTATCAGGTGTTTTTTCAAAATATTCAAGAGATGAAATAAAGCAAATTATTGAAAATAATGGAGGTAAGAATGTTTCTTCAATGTCTGCCAAAACAAGTTATTTAGTTGCAGGAGAAAATATGGGTCCTCAAAAGAGACAAAAAGCTGAAGAACTCGGCATACCAATAATTTCTGAAGAGGATTTAGATAATATGATAAACGGAAATCCTAGCTAACAATTAGACCATCGTGCATTGTTAGTGTTCGGTCAGCCATTTTTGCCAATAAAGCATTATGAGTTACAATCACGAACGTCTGATTTAGCTTCTCTCGTAATGAGAAAAATAAATTATGAAGTTCCTCTGCTGATTTAGAGTCAAGGTTGCCACTAGGCTCATCAGCGAGCACAACAGCCGGGTCATTAACTAATGCCCTTGCTACTGCAACTCTCTGTTGCTCTCCCCCACTTAGCTCAGAAGGCTTGTGATTAAGTCTTTCGCTTAAACCTAATAATTCGAGCAATTCAATTGATTTGTTCTTAGCTTTTGATGTAGGAATCTTGGCAATTAATGCTGGCATCATAACATTTTCAATTGCAGTAAACTCCGGCAGCAAATGATGAAATTGAAATACAAAACCAATGTTAGCATTTCTAAATGCCGATAATTGCTTGTCATTCAACTTGCCAACTTCAGTATCTTTTATTATAATTCTACCCTTATCAGCCCTGTCTAAGGTTCCAATAATTTGCAATAACGTGGTTTTACCAGCTCCTGAAGCTCCAACCACAGAAACTATTTCTCCTTTATTAATATTCAGATCTATTCCTTTTAGCACTCTTAAAGTACCAAATGCCTTTTGTATTCCTTCTGCTTGTATCATTTTGAATTCGTTCTAAAATTTTGCAACTTTGTAAAATTAATGCTATTTATGAAATTATGAATAGTATCTCGCAATTTTTAGAAATGTAATACTGCATTAATACTAAGAGTTTAATTAAAATCCAAACAATATGTATTTGCGAATAACCATAATTTTAATCACATCGATTGTAGTAATATTACTAATATTCCTATTGTTTTCAGAAATAACATCATATAGACCAAAAAAAATTGAAACATTATTCAAAGCCGAAAATAGCACAATACTTCCTGACACGGCCGATTTTTCAATTATAACTTGGAATATTGGATATGCAGGACTTGGCAATGATATGTCCTTTTTTTATGATGGCGGAGAGAAGATGAGAACAAGCATGGAACGTACAATGCTCAACCACGACAAAATTTTAAAATTTATTTCTGAAAACAGTTATATAGATTTTTTTCTCCTTCAAGAGGTTGATGTAAAATCAAAACGCTCCTATTATCTGAACACCTTAGACAGTTTAAAAAAGATATCTCCAAATGCAATGCATTCTTTTGGGTATAATTACAAAGTAAAGCATGTGCCCCTACCGGCATTAAACCCAATGGGAAAAGTAAATTCCGGCATACTGACTATTAGTCATGCTATACCTTCAATAGTAGAACGACATAGTTATGCCGGCAATTATCCTTGGCCAAACAGACTTTTCAATCTCAAAAGATGTTTTGTTATAAATAGGTATCCAATCTCAAATGGGAAAGAGCTTATTATAATCAACACTCATAATTCAGCATTTGACGATGGCAGCTTGAGAGATACCCAAATGCAACAACTTAAAGAAATAATGATTAATGAATATTTACTTGGCAATTTTGTTGTTGCAGGAGGCGATTGGAATCAGTGTCCACCGGAGTTTCGTTATAATTTCACTTTTAATTTGTTTGACTCTATAGATAATAAAACAATTTCTCCAGATTTTCTTCCTGATTGGAATTGGGCTTATGATAATACAACACCAACAAACCGCAGAATTACAACTCCGTATGACGCCGGTTCAATATTGACTACTGTTATAGATTTCTTTGTTTTCTCCCCAAATATTAAGGTAACAAGCGTGGAAGGTATGCATTTAGATTTTGAATATTCAGATCATAATCCGGTAAAAGCTACTTTTCGACTTGGGGGAGAACAATAAATAAACTAATTTTGCAAACATCTTTAAATATTTTATTTTCATAGAATGCGCACCTTCATTATTACAGCATTATTTTGCATTTTATTCCAGTCACAAATATTTTCAGCTTTTTCACAAACAGCAAATGAATTTTATTCTAAAGGAGTGGTTGAAATGGCATCGAATAAGTACAGCGATGCTACGAAATCCTTTACAGAAGCAATAAAAATTGTGCCTCATTTTTATGAAGCATTATACGAGAGAGGTCGCTGTTATTATCAACTTCAAAGATATTCTGATGCAATTAAAGATTTTACTGAAGCTTTAAAATACAATCCTGACTTCCCTGATTCTCACTATTACAGGGCATTATCATACACATCCTCCGGAAATTTAGTTGAGGCTCTTAATGACTATAATGCACTGTTAGAAATGGATCCAGATAACATACAGGGATATTTAAAACGCTCTGAAGTACATATTCAGAACACTAAGTTGGAAAAAGCAATATCAGACCTCACTTCCGCAATAGATCTTGGACATAAAAACCCAAATGTGTTTTTTGTTAGAGGAGAATTATATCAGAGACTTGGTGAAAATAAAAAAGCAATCTCAGACTTTTCTGAAGCAATACTATTAGACCCCAATCACGCAAATTTAAGATATAGCATAGCCATGCTTTATCAAGAAGAAAAAGAATTTGAGCAAGCTGATGAAAATTATTCGGCTGCTCTAGAGCTAGGAATAAAAAACGCGGACATATATTCTAGAAGAGCTGAATGCAAAATGCAAACAAATAAATATCTGGAAGCAGTTGACGACTATACTGTTTTAATAAACAACTACAGACAAAGGAATGAAGAAAGATATTTCCAGCGTGCTTTTGCTTACTTTTCAGCTAAAGAATGGGATGCAGCCGTAAAAGATTTCACAAGAGTTATTTCCAATAATATGAATAACCAGGAGGCATATATATACAGAGCCGAAGCCTTCACTTATTTGGGGAAAGAAGCCCAGGCAATGAGCGATTATAGATTTATAATTAGGCTAAACCCAAAAAATGGAATGGTGTATGAAAGAAGAGGCATTATGTATTTAGAAGCAGGCCGAACAAAAGATGCCCTTGAAGATCTTGAGCAAGCTATTAAATTGCAACCTACTGCGAATGCATACTTCTACAGAGCAGCAATAAAAGATTTACAGGGCAACAAAAAAGGAGCCTGTGAGGATTTACAAAAAGCCATGCAACTTGGTCATGAAAAGGCAGAAGAAAGATTCAAATCATACTGCAATTAATAATAAAACCAAATAGTTCGGTAATCTCTGATATTCTCCCCTCTTGCGGCCAGCTCTTCGAGATAATCACTATTATTAGATCCTGAAGTTATTTTACGTCATAGAATCTCATGCCATATGCACCGATAAGCAATACAATTGCTGACACTAGAGTTGCAGGAATAAAGGCAATTTTCAACAATCCGGAATCAGTATTTGTAAAACCAATTATAAACATAATTGCAATTACGACTGTTCCTGACAATATGCTATAGAAAGCAACGTATTTATATTTAAAGGCATCTCTTTTTAGCAGAGCAAACAAACATACAGGTGCGAAAATTATATTTAAAGTAATTCCTGCAATAAAAAGCTCAACAATATCAGCAAAGTAGAGTGCCATTCCCAAAGCAACAGCACCAAAGACTACAACAGCAATTCTAATCCTTTTAAAATGTAAGGGTTTAGATGCAGTTGTATTCTTCCATGAAGAAAAATCTCTTATCGCTGTGATAGCAACAATATTCAAGAAGCTATCTGCAGATGACATTAAAGCAGCTAACAAGCCAATTATAGAAAATCCAAGTAAAAACTGCCCTGTATTTCGTTCAAGAAACAAGTGCATTGCATCATTAGAATCAACATCAGCACCTAAGTTTAATCTAACGGCCATACCAACTAAAGGAAATATTAAATAAAATGGCAGCATTGAAACTCCACTGATAATTGCAGTCTTTTTTGCAATTTTTTCGCTTCCGGCTGCCAATATTCTTTGCCAAATATCCATTCTCGTAAGAACTGAAGGGCTTAATAACAAAGGCAGTGCAATAAGAAATACCCAGCCTTCATGGCTTCCATTAAGAAAAGTTTCAGGCAAACTGTTTAATCCCGTAAAGCCATCTGTGTCTATCCAAATACCAGGTATGAAAACGAATACAATCATAAAACAGATGACCGAAAATTGAATTATATCTGTAATAATAACCCCTGATAATCCTGCTAGAGCAGTATATAAAATTACAATCAGGAAAGATATCCCGGCTGCATAAACATAGCCAACGTCAAATGCATAACTCAGAAGTGTTGCCATCCCAACAAATTGAGCAGCTGTTAGGAAGAAGAAGATAACTATATTAATACCACTAATCAAGCCGGAAAAAACCTTTGGAAAAGCATTTCCATCATTTTCATTAATATATGAGCGATTTAAAAATTCTGCAAAAGAGTAGATATTTCTTTCTACTCCAATTCTTCGAATTTTAGCGGCAAAAAAGAAAAGTAAAAAAAAGCCAATAACATAAGCTAATCCAACTGCAACAGCAGCAAAGCCGGAAGTAAATCCCATTGCTATTAAGCCCATGCAAACTCCACCGCCCACAAAGGTGGCAAGAGTTGTGAAAACTAAAGCGAACGTTGATGTTTTGCGATTATTGATAAGATAACCGTCAATATCGGTATATTTGACATGCTTTAAAGTGAAATAAATAAGAATTCCAAGATAAACAATAATCCAGAATACAAACCAATTCATTTCGGGAAGAAAGTTGAAGATTAATAAAACCCAACCACAGCTAATCTTTTAATACCTAATTAAATATTCTAGGTGTTTTTGGGGTAACTCTTGTCTTGTTAAAGCCTTCAAAAGTAGCTGAAATCATAATTTCGTGAGAACCGCCGCTATAGCCTCTAATTGGGCCAACAGCATAGTCATAAGCATATCCAACTTTTATCTCAGGAGTTATGCAATATCCTAACATAGCGACAACAGCATCTCCAAGCCTATAGGAAACTCCACCCCAAAGCATATTATCATAAAATGCCAAAACACTGATATCGAATTGAGTTATGTACCAACTACTTTTAAAAAGCAAATATGGCTCAATATATACTTTATCCATAACATCTTCAAATTTATATTTTCCATATAAATAATAATGTCTGGGAGCATAATCAATGCCTGCATTTGCGACTGAGCGATAAAGATGAGTAGCAGCAAACCCAACTGTAAGGTTAGGGTCTATATATTCCATTCCAAAGTTGAAGTCAGGTTTGATCCAATTCTCTTTACCAAAGAAAGCATTTGGATCGTTAATGTCTTCATACACCAAATTTGTACCATCAAGAGTACGACTAACTATACCGGCACCTAGCCCAAAAGTAAGATTAGACAAAATGCCAATCTGAATAGGAAAAGCATAAAACACTCTCGCAGTAAGAAAATGTTCGTTTCCTAACATATCATTAACAACATTCATACCCACAGCACCATATATATCCTGCCAATAAGTACTAGCATTTAATGCTTGTGAGGAAGGAGCTCTATCAAATCCAACCCATTGCTGTCTTGCAACAAGTGAAGTATTAATAGTGTTAGATATTTCTATTGCCGCTGGATTAAATGTCTTATTCTGAAACATAAACTGACTAAAATGAACATCAATCTGTGCAAATAAACTGCCTTTTGTAATTAACATCAACATTAAGAATGTCGAAAAGATAATCTTTTTCATGGCTATATTTTTTTGATATTTTTCTTTTTAAATTTTTTTTATCTGTCTCCTGTCATACTTCTTGCCCTACTAACGCTTATTCTTTCACCATCATTAAAAGCAACAAGATATATTTCATATCCAAGATCTCTCAAATGTTTTTGAACGTTAAAAGCAGCTTGAAAATCTTTAAAACTACCTACAAGATATCTATGATACTTGTCATTATCGTAATAATAAATTATATCAAGCCTAGGGAATTTCTCCATTATTTTAGCATAAAACTGAGGCTGAACAGGTTTTTTTACAGCAAGGATTTGAATCATAAATTCCACTCCGCTAGCATAATGAGCTTCCTTTGTAAGAGAGTTAAGATATCTAAAACTATTTTTTGATGCATTAGCCCAATATGATTTGAATTGGTCCATACCAACAGTTTCAAAATGAGCTCGTCTATTTTGTTTATGTTCTATATCATTGCTTGCATTTCTAACTAACAATTGCATCTTTCCATGTCCAATAGGGTATAATCTATCCATAGCAACCCCCTTAGCTGTAAGGTATTCAATAATAGCAAATGCACGCATTTGAGAAAGATAGAAATTATAAAGATATCCGCTTATTTCATCAGTATGCGCATGAACAACAATACCAACATTAGGATTCTGACTCATATACTGAGCAACAGAATCAAGCTGTTGCTTTGCTAATGGCAATAAATCGAACTTATCAAAGTTGAAATGAATAATCGGCAAGCTATAATCCATTGCTAAGGTTATATGTCTAATCGGTTCCTTTTTAATTTCCGGTTCCTTCTTAATCTCCGGTTCCTTTTTAATCTCTGGTTCTTTAACCACAACTTTAGTCGTGTCTTGCTTTACTTCAGCTATTGTATCCTCTTTAGGTTTAACATCTCTTTCAAATGGTTCGAGTTCAATTTCCATTTCATATTCAGTAATTACTTGAAAGCGATTTTTAACAAGTTGCTCTTTTACTGCAATAACGCCTGAATAAGGCATATAATTCTCAGGTGCAATTTCAACATTATAGAACACATCTGAACTTAAACCATCCTGAAAAAAATAACCACTGGAGTTTGTACTAATTGTGAATATGCTATTATCGTCACCTATCACATAAATATCAATATTTGGCACAGGTTCTCCGGTATCTTTATTTTTAAGAATGCCTTTAAGAACGAAGGTTTGCACTTTTAATCTAAAAGAATACAAATCATCGGTGCCTGTACCTCCCGGCCTATTACTACTGAAGAAACCTCTTGTATAATCATCGCTTATTACAAATCCAAAATCATCAGCACTACTATTAATAGGAGTACCAATATTTAGAGGTTCACTATAATTTCCATTGGGCTCGATTTCAGAATAAAAAACATCAAAACCACCATATCCCGGATGTCCAAAAGAAGAAAAATAGAGGACATCACCTGCAACAACTGGATATGATTCATTGTATCTTGTATTAACTATAGACCCAAGGTTAATAGGCTGACTCCAACTTCCTGTTTCACTGTCTTTCTCAACTTTATAAATATCAAATCCTCCGAAACCACCTGGCATATCAGATGCAAAGTATAGTATATTTCCATCATCGCTTATTGAAGGGTATCCTAGGCTGTATTCATCACTATTTATTTCGAACATTCTAACATTTCTGAACACATCTCTATTATTATCATAATCAGCTACATAAATATCACATGTTGCTCTGGAGCCATCTAATCCACCACAGTTCATGAAATAGCCCAACCTGTTTTGTTTGTCGAACGACAAAAATGCATCATAATAGGCTGAGTTTAAATCGCCACCCATCAAAATAGGAGCATCCCATTTACCTTCCCTTTTAGAGTAGGTTGCTTGATAAATATTTGAATAACCACCAACGGCATCTTTAGTTCTTGGTCTGGTTGATGCAAAAACTATCCTATCCTTCAACTCCTGCCTAACAATTGAATAAAACAATACGTTATTATACCTCATATCAATTGTAATATCAAATCTTCTTTGTCTTTCTAGAACATCATCAAGAAATACACCAACATTTTCCATAAAAGACACGCCCCACTCCTGATAAGTACTTACAAGATCCTCTTCATAAGAAACTTCAAACAAAGTTCCTCTTCCATAATTATCAGCAGAAAATTTTGCAGATTCCATAATTTTCAATCCCCTGTCGTTTCCCGGCTCTAATTCAAGGAATTTAGAAGCATATACTATCGACCCATTAAAATCTTCAAGCCCAAGAGCCATTTCAGCAAGTCTTAAGTAAGTTAAATTATCCTCATAACCTAAATTCATGGCAATAGAATACCATTCACGAGCCTTTCTATAATTAAGCATCATTCTATGGCACTCCGCTATTTTAAAAGACACCTTTCTTAAAATTTCATCCGACTTGTCTTTTTTAATAACCGTTTCATAAACATTTAAGGCTTGGGCATATTGTTCTTGCTGAAAGAAGTTATCGCCAACATCTATTCTTTGTTGAGTTCTCTGCCCAAATGAATTATATGAGGCAAAAATTATTAAAGCCGATAGAAAAACCAATAATCTATTCATCCTGTATGTTTAGTTAGATGGCATTTATAAATGCTCATTACAACAATCTGTTATCTGTTAATATATACTTGATACGAAATTATACAATATATGTTATAAACTAGTGCGAACAAAATTTATTCTCTGATTCTAATTACGGTAACTGAACCTTTGTTTATAATTTGATTGTTATTTCGATCATAAACTGTTTGAATATAATAATATGTCCCCGGAGCAACTGCCCTTCCATTAAATGTACCATCCCATCCTTCTACTCCATCATAAATTTTCTGTCCCCATCTGTTAAATATTATCAAATCACTTCCCTTACCAAAAATATCATTTATTCCATCACCATTAGGAGTAAATGCGTTTGGTAATGATATTAGATTTAATATTAAAGGCAATGAAGAAGCTTCACAGCCAAATTCAGACATTACAATAACAATAATCTCATCATCTTGCTGAGGCTCGAGATATTCAAATGTATTTAAGCTTCCTGTTTGTGCAAGAACTCCATTTACATAGAAATCATAATTCTCATAATAATCAGGCGTGGCAGTAAATGTAACAACCTGATTTGGATAAAGATTAACATCTGGATCTGCTTCTAAAGAAACAACCGGAACATCTATTTCTATGCTAACATCTGCTTCTCTCGAACAACTGAAATAATCAGTTACAATAATTGTGTATGGTTCAACAAAAGGTGGAGTTACAATTGGATTAAAGATGTTTCCAATAAGATTTCCATCATTATCATACCATTGGTATGTGTATGGTTGGAACCCACCTGAAACAGCTATACCATATCCAAGTTCTGCAGCTTCGTCTTCACAAGCTTTTGGGCTATCCCATGCAACAACATTTAGATCTGAAACAAGAACCCAAACAGAATCTCTTGCAACGCAACCTTCAGCTCCAGGTCCGGCAGAAACAAGTAGATGGAACATGGTTGTTCCTTCCACTGTGACAAGCGGATCTGAATCATTTTCTTGTCCAATTAAAGAACTATTTTCAGGAGCTGATGTCCATGTATAGAAATAAGCGCCTAGAGGGTTACCTCCAATATAAACAGGAACTATTTCATCAACAGAACAGAAAATAATGTTATCTGAAATTTCGTATAATGGTTTTTCGACAACTGTTACTGTAACAGAATCCATATTAATACATCCTGTTGGCTGATGAGTTACTGTTAAATAATAAGTATTTGTTGATTCAGGTGAAACCAAAGGATTATATTCTGCACTAATAAAAGGTATAGGATATGCCGACCAGAAATAAGTAACATTAGGATCCGGTTCATTATCACTTCCAATATATACTTCGTCTCCCTGGCAAATTGTCATATCGTCGGCTACAAATACTGATGGCAGAGGATTAACAGTTACAGTTACAGAATTCGAATTAGAACATCCTGTGGCCACATATGTCTCTATCAAAGTATACACAGTTGTAACTAAAGGACTTACGGTTGGATTTGACACGAATGGGCTAGAGATTGATGGATCATGAGGCACGCTTGTCCATACATAAGTATTTGCAGGCACAGGCTCATAGTTTTGAGCACCTATGCTAACTACATCTCCAAAACACATGCTAATATTGTCACCCACAAGTGCTAATGGTAATGGATTAACTTTTACAATAAGCTCGTCAACATTTTCACAAGTAAATCCATCAAGCTCATAAACAGAAGTCAAATAATAAGTAGTTGTCTCTAAAGGACTAACAACTGGGTTCAGAAGATTTTCCTGTCCCATCAAGCTTAAATCCTGAGGCACTGAAGTCCACAGATATGTAGTTGCACCCGGGTCAACATCCGGTCCAATTTCTACAGAACCACCTACACAAACTTCTTTATCATCTCCAGCATTAGGTAATCCACCAATAACTACAATTGTTATAGGATCTGAATCTATACTACATCCGGCATCATCAGTAATATTAACAATATATGTACCTCCTTCAAGTCCGGTAAATGAACCGCTACCCGCCTGAGGTCCTTGAACAATAAATGCATCTTTGTATAATGTGTAGTATAATACTCCAGTACCACCATTTGCACCAATTGAGATAAATCCACTATCATCTCCGTCGCAAATTACAGCAGTATAGGCTATTGATGAAGGATCTATTGTAATCGGGTCCGGTGCTAATATCATGTATGGTCCGGCTAGCATTGTACCACAAGCATGACCATCTGTAATATGAACAAAGTATGTTCCAGCCCCCAAATCAATGAATGTTGCAGGTTGTGTTCCCACATAAGTTTCTAAAATATTGCCAAGATTATCCTGCAAATTGAATGTATAAATAATGGATGTATTTAGTAGAGCAATATTAATGCTACCATTTTCATCACCTGAACATGTTATATCGTCAACAGAAGTATTGGCAACGTCTATACCAACAGAAGGATAAACAATTACTTGCACACTTGCATTATCTGTTCCACAATCATTTGTAACAGTAAGAGTATATGTAGTTGTTTCAGTTGGAGAAACGTTAATTGTCTGAGTAGTATATCCTCCAGGCATCCATAAATAATTCCACGTTGCATTCCCAATTGCTGTCAATGTAACAGATTCTCCTTCGCAGATTTCCCTAATCGGAGCGCCCTGTATTTGAGCAACAGGGGTATTGGTTACATTAATAGTTACAGATTCTGAATTCCAGCATCCAAAATTATCATATACGAATAATATAAAAGTTGTATTTTCATTGACTGTATATGTAGGATTTGTTAATTCACTCCAATTAGGGTTAACACCTTGTATTCTCCATCTGTAATTAAGCGGAGGATTGCCTCCTGTTGCTGTTGGAGAGCCCCCCAGAGTAATAGTTGACCCAACGCAAACAGGATTAGCCCCTTCATATATTGTAATATCTATACCTGGCACAACATTAACAACCACAACATCAACATCTTGGCAACCGTAAGTAGCATCTGTAACTGTTAAAGTATATGTAGTAGTCACTAAAGGCTCAACTGTTGGATTAGGCATGTTTTGTTGCCCTGCTAAAGAAGGATCGGCAGGTACTGCTGTCCACAGATATGTATAATTGCCTGAGCCACCAAATGCAGCCGGCAAACCTCCAATAGTAGTAGCAAATTCATAACATACTGTAACATCTGCACCGGCGTCTGCAACTAATTGTGGCAATATTGATACTGCAACCTGATCAGTTACCTGACAATTTTGCGCATCTGTTACAGTTAAAGTATAAGTAGTATTCACATTTGGAGAAACTGTAGGATTAGGTAAATTTTGTTGACCGCCCAAACTTGGATCGGCAGGTACAGCAGTCCACAAATATGCCAGCGGTGGTGTTCCACCCGAAGCAGTAGGGCTACCGCCAAGAGTAATACTACCACTATTATTCGGATGGCACATTGTTAATGATGGTCCACCTGAATCAATAATAATTGCAGGAGAAACATGAATAGTCATTGAATCAAAACTGCTACAGCCAATACCAACCGGATAATCTACAGTGATTGTATAGGTAGTAGTAACAGTTGGACTAACAATTGGATTAAGGATATTTGCCTGACCAACTAATGTAGTATCAAATGGACTCGATGTCCATGTAATAATTGCACTTGCGCCTAAGCCTGACCCTTGATCATTAATTGTAGCACCTAGCATAAATGTATTACCTGCAGCATTTGCGTTACAAACATCATGAATATCAGGGTTTGCTGTAACTATTAAGCCAGGGGTTACAATAACCACTACAGTATCATAAGCCAAACAGTTATCACCTTGTTTGTCTCTAACTCTAACTCTGTATGTAGTTGTAGTAGCCGGGCTAACAACAGGATGTGCAATATTTGAAAAGAATGTCCAAATGCCACCATTAAGTCTTTCCCAACGATAAGTAAATTGATTAGGATCTATAGTTGGATTACCAACATAATACCCTGTATTTCCAATACCTAGAGGAGTACCCCCAAGAGTAACACTTGACCCATTACATAGATGAATTTCACCACTCGCACCACCGCCTGCATCTGCAACCACAATAGGATATATGAATATCGTTGTAAAATCTGTTTCAACACAACCATAAAAATCTGTAACCTGAACAGTATAAACAGTTTGAACATTAGGAGAAACAACAGGATTAGCATCATTTTCTTGACCTGCCAATGTTGGATCAAGAGGGTTGGAAGACCATACATAAGAATATGGAGGCTGACCACCTTCTGCTGTTTCAACAGAACCTGTTCCACCTAATTCCCAAACGCCAAGATTGACACCGCTACAAATAGTAACGTTAGGTCCGGCATATACTTCCAGAGGAGAGGCCGGTTGAGAAACAGTAGCTGATCCAGATTGAGTACAACCTTGAGAATCTGTAACAGTAACAGAATAGTTGCCTGTAGTAAGTCCTGAAATAGTAGGTGTGGTTGCTCCGTTGCTCCATAAATATGTATATCCGGGTGTGCCGCCAACAACTACAACTGTAACTTCACCGGTTGAAGCACCCCAACAATCCACATCTATAACAAGGAAGCTTAATATCATTCCGTCTGGTTCAATTATATTAACAACTTGAAGCAACACAAAACAATTGATATTATTTGCATCACGAATAAGAACATTATATGTATTTTCTACCAAACCTTCAAACAATCCACTTGCTTGCCATGTTGCTCCATTATTAATGGAATATTCATAAGCACCTGAGCCTCCCGAAGGATTAGTTATATTGATTCTACCATCATTGCTTCCGAAGCAGGAAATCTGATCGAAGTTAACTGTAGCATTTAGTTGAGCTGGTTGAGTAATTACCACAACAGCCAATTGCTCAACACATGATATAAAACTAGCATCTCTAATAAGAACAGTATATGACCCTGCAAATAAATTAGGGAAAGAACCACTAGCTTGCCAACTAGCTCCATTATTAATTGAAAATTCATAATTACCTGACCCACCAATAGGGTTGGTAATTGTTATAGAGCCATTATTTGCACCAAAACAATTTACATTTACTGAACTAACCGTTGCTGTTAATGGTAGAGGAGCTGTCAAAACTAGATTTGCATTTAAAATAACTACACAACTAGGATTTGCCTGATCTCTCATTTGAACATTATATGTGCCTGCGCCAAGGTTAGAGAATAAACCTGAAACAGACCATGAAGTTCCGCCATTTATAGTATATTCGAATGTTCCAGATCCACCCAATGGATTTGTAATATTTATCCAACCATTCAAACTAGAGCTGCATCCAGTAACATTTTGCCATGCAAGATCTGCTGATAATTGAGCAGGCTGTATAATTTGATACACACCTAAATTAACAATACATCCAGGCAAAGTAAAATCTCTTATTTGAACATTATAAAAGCCAGCACCCAATCCTGAGAATAATCCGCTATTATGCCATGTAGCACCACCATCAATAGAGTATTGATAAACACCTGAGCCACCTACAGGATTTGTAATTGAAATAGCACCATTAGTATTTCCAAAACAACCGGTAACATGCGTTAAATTAACATCAGCATTCAATTGTCCGTATACAGTTATTGTTATTGTGTTCGAGGCAGAATTACCGCATGCATTAGTAGCTAATCTTCTATAGTTTGTTGTGGTTGTCAGAGGAGCAGCAACACTATAAGTTAAAGCATTTGCACCTGCAATATTTGTCCATGGACCTAATCCAATTTGGAATTGCCATTGATAAGTAATTGCACCTGTACCGCCACTTGCAGGAGAAACACTTGTAAAAGGCGACGGAATTGTTCCATAACAAATAGTTTGGTTGGCTGCAATTACACCACCTAATAATGCATCAGCAACTGTAACAGTAATAATATTTGACTCCACAGTACCGCAACTGTTTGAAGCAACTCTGCGATAATTAGTTGTTACAGTTAATGGCGCACTTACAGCATATGTAAGTGCATTAGCACCAACTATATTTGTCCATACACCTGCACCTACCTGATATTGCCATTGATAAGTCCATGCACCGAAACCGCCTGAAGGAGAAGTTGAATTAGTAAATGGAGCAGGAATATCACCGTTACAAATACTTTGGCTGGCAGCAATTACACCACCATTCATAACTCCATATACAGATACTGTTATAACATTAGATTCAACAACACCACATGAATTAGTGGCTACTCTTTTATAATTTGTAGTGACGGTTAATGGAGATGAAACTGTATATGCCAATCCGTTAGCACCTGCGATGTTTGTCCAAGGACCGGCACCAACTTGTGATTGCCATTGATATGTCCAAGCGCCCACTCCACCTGATGGTGAAAGTATATTAGTAAATGGGGCTGGGGTAGTATTATAGCAAATATCTTGACTGGCAGCTATTGTACCACCATTAATGTCACCTGATACAGTAACCGTAATGATATTTGATTCTCCGGAGCCGCATGCATTTGTTGCAACCCTGCGATAATTAGTTGTAATAGTTAGACCGGAAGGTACAGAATAAGTTAACCCTGTAGCACCAACAATATTTGTCCAAGGACCAACACCTGTTTGAGATTGCCATTGGTAAGTCATTGCACCTGTACCACCACTAGCTGGAGATACACTTGTAAAAGGAGCAGGTACAGTATTATAACAAATACTTTGACTTGCAGCTATTACTCCGCCATTTATTGCATCTGCAACAGTAACGGTTATAACATTAGAAATACCGGTACCGCATGTATTTGTAGATAATCTTCTATAATTTGTTGTAACTGTCATTGGACCGGGAGCAGCATATGTAATTGCATTAGCACCGGCAATATCAGTCCATGCACCTGCACCAACTTGGAATTGCCATTGGTAAGTCCAAGCGCCATTTCCACCTGACGGAGCTGTTACACTTGAGAATGGAGCCGGAACATCGCCATAACAAACACTCTGATTAGCAGCAATAGTTCCACCATTAATTTCATTATAAACAGTAACTGTAATAATATTGGATTCAATTGAACCGCAAGTATTAGTTGACAAACGTCTGTAAAAAGTAGTAACTGTTAATGGAGC
>JAGXRQ010000074.1 GCA_018335675.1 Bacteroidota bacterium
TTGTTCCATAATATTGTTTTTAAATCCACAAAGAGAGTTTTATCCAAGTCCTTGATAATAGGTCTCTAACCTAAATTTCTATCTTGATCTAGCTCTCAAAGAAACAGGGTTCTTAATCTTTGCATAGGTCTGAATTCCTTTGGCGCAAACTGATTCACCCTGTTTCTTTGTGGATTGATTAATAAGTTCAAAATTACTATGTAAAACTTATTAGAAATTCCTTTTTGCAAACTAAAGGGCGCTTCAGACAATGGAAATACACGCCTGTATGAGACGCGCCGGTGAGGCTCGTCTTTACAAATAATATCTATCGGATTGCCAATTTAGTGGATTAGAGCTAATGTAATTATTTATTTTATCGAATTGATTCACATCACGAATGATGTGATCATGGAATCTTTCATGCCATCCATTCCAATTAAGGTTCTTTGATTTTGCATGTTTTGTTACACTGCCTTTGTAGTGATTTATTAAAGAAGAAAGAGAGCCTGCCAATAAAGGTCCAAAATGATTTGTCGCTTTATGTTGGATGCTATTTGTCAATTTTATTATTGCATGCACATGATTAGGCATTACAATATGATTTATAACCCTAGCATTTTCTTTACGATCATTCATGTTTGCCATGTAATCATAGGCAAATTGCCCAAGTTGATTTAATTTCATGCTTCCGGATATAATTTCTCCAAATTGAGGTTTCATTTTTTTTGTACATATAGTTACAAAATATAATTCCGGATTTCTGTAATCCCATCTTTCCCATCGAGCTGATGGTATTCTATATTTTCCCTGAAATAATAAATCTTTTTTATGCATTATAGTTTGATGAAAAATATGTATATTAAATTATATGCAGCAAATATAAAGATATAATTAATAATTACATAGCTTAATTGATTATTTCACCATGAATCTAAAAGCAATTCTGTAAAATCATATTTACCCCTCGTAAAGACGCGCCTTTTCGGCGCGTCTCTAGGGGGGATTGCCTTGTTTCCTTTATGAGACGCGCCGGAAAGGCGCGTCTGTACGATTATCCAGCGCATGTGAGAATGAGACGCGCCTACCTGGCGCGTCTTTACAGATAATTATGATACATTTCCCAAAGGCTAATCATTCAAAATGACGAAGCATTGAATAGCGGGATCTCACCCTGACGGTCGAGATGACAGCTATTCCATAACTCTAATTAACCAATTAACTAATTCCCCAATTAACTAATTAGCACATTAAAAACATCACAAATAATCTCGTCTTATTTTCGTAACAATTTTGTAATAATGCTGTTATCATTATTAAATATTTTTGCTTGTTTTTTTTACAATAAATTAAAACTAATTTTGGGAAAAATACAGTAATTAAATAACTCAAAATGAAAGCACAAAGGATACTAGTAGTTGACGACGAAGAAGATCTTTGCGAAATTCTTAAGTTTAATCTCGAAGGTGAGGGCTTTATTGTTGACGTAGCTCATTCTGCAGAAGGAGCGCTGGCCGGTAAGCTTGACCAATACAGCTTATTGTTGTTAGACATTATGATGGGGAAAATGTCGGGGCTAAAACTTGCTGAAAAAATACGCAAGGAGATGAAGCTTACCGTTCCAATTATCTTCATTACATCCAAAGACACAGAAAATGATACCCTTACCGGTTTTAGTCTTGGTGCCGATGATTATATTTCCAAGCCTTTCTCTGTTAGAGAAGTTATTGCAAGAATAAAAGCCGTATTAAAAAGAACATCTTCTAAAGAAGAGAATGCTGATAATATAATTCGTGTTAACAACATGGAGATTGACTTGAAAAGCAAAAAAGTTTTTGTATACAAAACCCCCATTTCTCTTACAAAAAAAGAGTTTGAAATACTGTTACTGTTAGTTCAGAACCCCGGTAGAGTTTTTTCGAGAGACGAAATATTAAGCTTAATTTGGAAAAATGATGTGATAGTTGTAAACAGAACTATAGATGTAAACATTGCCAGAATCAGAAAAAAACTGGGCAGCGATTGTGAAAAAGCATTTGTGAGTCGCTCCGGATATGGCTATTGTTTTGAACCCGATAACATTAATATTTAATTCTTCAATTTGAGATCATGAGAAGAAAAATCCCCTACAAGGTTAAGCTTTTCTTATACTTTTTTGTTGTTTTTATTTCTTTTACAAGTGTAATTACAGGCTTTCAATACAACAGGGAAAAGCAATTTAAAATCAGAGAACTAGAGAGTTTGCTAAACAGTTATACTGATTTTGCGAACAGCTATTTTCAACATAAGGCTATTTTTGAAGAGAATAACGAACATTGGTTGGATTCACTGATTAAAATATTGCCAAGAAAAGACATAAGACTTACGGTAATTGATTTTGAAGGTACTGTTTTATACGACAGCTACTATCATGATTTCAAAAATATGGAAAACCACAAGAAGAGACCTGAAATACAAAGTGCTTTTAATTTAGGAAGTGGTTCAAATATAAGATTCTCTGAGTCAACAAATTATGATTATTATTATTATGCCAAGAAATATGAAACCTACTTTGTTAGGGCTGCTATAGAATATAATATCACAGTAAAAGAATTCTTGCAAGCTGAAACTCTTTTCTTTTTTGTGATTTTGCTATTGTTTCTTCTTATGAGTGGTATTTTACTTTATGTTTCAGGAAAAATAGGCAAGTCAATTATGGCATTAAAAGATTTCGCCATTAGAGCAGCCAATAATGAAAAAATTGAAAATCATATCGAATTTCCGGAAAATGAGCTTGGGATAATTGGAGAGCAAATTATTAGTATTTATAATAATCTAAATAAAACAAATCAGGCACTGAAAAACGAGAAAGACAAGCTGATTCATCACTTACAAATTTCTCAGGAGGGTGTTGCTATTTTCTCAAATGAGAATGAAAAAATATTGGCCAATAACCATTTTATACAATATTTAAGTTTAATAGCCGACTATCCGGTAAGCAACCCTTCTAAGTTTTCAGATATTGAAGATTTTATTGGGATAAAAGGGTTTATAAAGAAAAACCAATGTCAAAGCATTATTATAGACCCCAAAAACCCGCCTATAGAAAGATTGATAATTGAGAAAAATAAGAGATACTTTGATGTTCAGTGTGTTATTTTTATTGATAAGAGTTATGAAATTTCAATAATTGATGTTACAAAAGCTGAGAAAAATAAGCTGATGAAGCAGCAAATGACCTCAAATATTGCTCATGAGTTGCGTACACCTGTTAGCTCGATAAAAGGATACCTTGAAACAGTTCTTGAAAGTAAAGATCTTCCGGAAGAAAAGAAGAAATATTTTATTGAAAAAGCAAATAATCAAACTGAAAGATTATCTGAACTAATCAGAGATATATCAATGCTTACAAAGATTGAAGAAGCAGCAGGTCTTTACGAAATTGAAGAGGTTGAGATTCTTGCAATTGTAAAGGATGTTATAGAAAATCTTCATTCAAAAATTGAAGATGCCGGGGTTGACATTGCTTATAAGATTAATGCTGATACAAAAATTAAAGGCAATAAGGTGTTGTTATATTCAATTTTTCAAAATCTTTTAGAGAATTCTATAAATTATGCCGGAAATGACATATCTATCTGTATTGATGAATATCATCAGGATGATAAAAATGTGTATTTTTCATTTTCTGATAATGGTTCAGGAATAAGCGAAGAGCACCAATCTAGAATATTTGAGAGATTTTATAGAATAGACCATGGAAGAGCTAGAAAAACAGGTGGAACGGGCTTGGGCTTGGCAATAGTAAAAAATGCAGTGCAATTTCATAAGGGAGATATTTCAGTTAAAACCAAAAAAGGTGGCGGTGCTGAATTCTTGTTTAACCTGAATAAGGGATAAGAGTTTAATAATTCTTCTTGCTTATAGAGACTCCGTTTTCATCCCACATTTCCCAAACTCCTGATTTCTCTCCGTTTTTGTAATTTAATGAGTAGCGCAACTGACCTGTGTCGTCCCATATTCTCCAGTTGCCGTGTTTTTTGTCTTTTTTGTACTTGGCTAAAGAAACTAAAACTCCTTTTTCGTTATATTGAAGCCATGTTCCATGCTTTAAACCATTGCGAAATATTCTTATCTCTTTAATACTGCCATCAGAGAAGTAATATTCTGATTTACCGTGAAAT
Source organism: Bacteroidota bacterium (assembly GCA_018335675.1). Taxonomy (GTDB): domain Bacteria; phylum Bacteroidota; class Bacteroidia; order Bacteroidales; family UBA7960; genus PWND01. The sequence goes on from JAGXRQ010000074.1 coordinate 4,143, forward strand.
CTTCCGTTCTTGATATTTAGTTTGGCAGTGATTTCTCCATTCTCGTTTGTCTGAGTAAAAATGCCGCTAAATAAATCGCCATTTATGTAATAGAGGCCGTCTTTTTGTTGAATGTCTTGTGATGAAGCAATTATAAATAGAAGTAAAAACCCCAGAAATAAAGTATATCTCATGTATTATATTATTAAACCTTTGACCTATGAGTTAAAAAAACTCATTATGAACTAAAACAAAAGTACAAATTAATTTACTTGTTTTATCTCTATGGTTTCTATTTTTCCTTTTGAAGCTGGAATTTCTGTTGCTTCGTATGAAATGTATGAAACTTTGAGTTTATCCTCAAGCATATAATAAGGTAATTCAAGGCTGAAGTTACCATCAAGGTCTGTATATACCTTATAACTACTAATGCATATTAGTACGCCTGCAAGACTCTCTTTTGATTCAGAATCAATTACTTTCCCTTGTAAAGAGACAAGACTCATTTCTTCTGAAATTGTTTTTGCGTTGCCTGCTATTGTTGTTAATGTTGCGGCTAAGATTGTCAAAGTTAAAAATAATTGCTTCATAGTTGTTTTTGTTTATAGTTTCATGAAGCAAAAGTATACCCACAATATAAAGCCTTAGTTAACATATTTTTATTATTACATTACTTTTATGTTAAGCCAATGTTAAGAACTTTGGAGTTATAGCAATGTTTATTAACTTATGAAAAGTTGTGTGGTTTTATAATCAGCAATTTACAATGTTTTTGATATAATGATTATGTTAATTCCCCTAACAATAATTTGAAGATAAGTTAACAACAACTTAATAGCTTTGCGCTCTGTTTTTTGTTTTTTTGCAACACTATTCAAATGTAAAATAGGTGTAATCATGATCAACAAAAAGTCACTCTTTCTGACTGTATTTGCATTTTTCTTCCTTTTACCTCTTATTACATTAAGCCAAAGAGGAAATATTAGCGGGACTATAAAAGATAAAAGTACTAAAGAAACAGTTGTGGGTGCCAGTATTATTATCAAAGGTACAACAATTGGAACAACCTCTGATATAGATGGAAATTTCAAAATTAATAATGTAAATGCTGGATTAGTTGAGCTTGAAATTTCGTTCATTTCATATAATAAAGAAATAGTTGAGGTACAAGTCGAGCCCGGTGGTAATGCTAAAATCAATGTTGAGTTGGAGGAATTTACATTTCTTCTAGATATGGTTACAATTTCTGCTAAGAGGGAGCTGGATAATGAAAGAGTGCTGATGATGGAACAAAAAAACGCAAGTGGAATTACTCTTCAGATTGGAGCTCAAGAGTTATCCAGGAAGGGAGTTTCAGATGTAGCTACTGCAGTTACCAAAGTAACAGGTGTTTCAAAACAGGAGGGAAGCAACAGAATATATGTTCGTGGTTTGGGTGATAGATATTTATCAACAACTCTAAACGGATTACCCATACCTTCTAACAACCCTGAACTTAAGAATATCGCACTTGATTTGTTTACTACAGATATAGTAGAAATGGTAACAATTGACAAGGTATATAATGAAAAGATTTCTGGAGATTTTGCCGGCGGAAATATTGATATTGTGTCTAAAAATAGAAATAAAGAAAATTTTATTGAGTTTGAATTGGGTTCAAATGTAAATAATAATGTTTTTACAACTGATGAGTTTCTGTTGCAACAAGGACCAGATTATTTTGGTTTTTACTCAATTGCATCCCCAACAACTATTTCTGACTTTGGGTTTGTGAATTCAATGAATCCGGTTGCGAAAAATCCAATCGGGGCAGGTTTTGCGGCTACTGCTGGAAAGGTAATCCCTTTAAAAAGAAAGGAGATAAATATATTTACGACTGTTAATTTTTCTAATGACTATAGCTTAAAAGAAGGGATTTCTAAAAATGTTAATGCCAGTGGCTATCCGTCTAAAGACTTGACTTTTTCAACCGGTAGTTATAATACAAATACAACTGCGATGCTTAATGCTGGTTATGAAATTAACGCATTCGACAGAATTAGCTATAATTTAATTTTTATAAATTCTTCAAATCAGCAAAATGAGGATTATATGGGTACAATATTAGATATTGCTGATTACGGAAATGGAAGACTAATTCGTTCTACTTATGAAAAAAATACTCTGCTTATAAACCAGTTGCTGGGTGTTCATAAAATATCTGAATCAACAAATCTTAAATGGGGTACCTCTTATAATACAATTTCAAGCGATATGCCCGACAGAATTCAGAATACTTTCAGGTCTGAGGGAGATTCTGTGTATTTTGGACAAAATCAAATTACAGATAATCACAGATATTTTCATTATCTGAACGAATCTGAAATCGCAGGAAATATAGCTTTAGAATATTCTTTGAATAAAAAAGCTGAGGATAAATCAAATGGGAAGATATCTATTGGAGCATTTATTAGGTCGAAAAATAGAGATTTCAATTCAATACAATATAATTTTAGAATAGCAGGAACCAATAGAAATAAGCCTGTAGACCCATACAATCTCGATTTGTTTTTTAATCAACAAAATCTTGATGAGGGCTATTTCACTATTGAAACATTCAGAGGAAACTATCAGGTGCCTAATGTTTTAAAGCCTCAGGAATACAGTGGTACTCAAAACATATTTGGAGGTTTTTCAAGCTTAGAATACAAACTCACTCCAAAGTTTATTGCAATTGTTGGTCTTAGAGCAGAATACATTTATCAGGAAGTGAAATGGAATACCCAAATAGACCCCCTCGACAGAAGGGATGCTTTTGAAAGAATTGAATTTCTGCCGGTTGTAACAACTAAATACGAAGTTACTCAAAAACAGAATTTACGTTTTGCAGCTAATAAATCATACACTTTGCCGCAATTTAAAGAAAGAGCATTTTTTATTTATGAAGAGGTTACACAAGTAAAAATAGGTAACCCCGATTTATATCCCTCCGAAAATTATAATGCCGATTTAAAATGGGAGTATTTCCCTACTTTGGGAGAGGTATTTTCTGTTACTGCTTTTGGAAAATATATCTTAAATCCTATTAACGAAGTTACAATTTCTTCAGCTACCAACGATATATCATTCTTAAACACAGGCGATTGGGGTTATGCAATGGGGCTTGAGTTTGAAGCAAAAAAAGACATTATTAAGTTCAATAATTCAAGCATAATAGGAGGACTTAATTTTACATATATGATTACTGAGCAAGAGCTTAACTCTGAAAAGGTTAAAGAAGAAACACGCTATATAGTTTCTTTTACTCATGAAACTGCATCATTTGCAGGAGCAGCTGATTATTTGCTAAATGGCGACATAACTTACAAATATTCTTGGAAGAATGGTCTTAATAATATAATGTCAACAATAACTTACCAACATACCTCAGATAAAATCTACGCAATTGGAACAGATTCCAGAGGCAATATAATCGACAAAGGTTTTGGCTTATTAAACTTCATTATCAAAACTGAATTTTCAAACAAATTTGGCATTGGAATAAGTGTTAACAATTTATTAAATCCAACCATACAGAAAGTTCAAGCCAACGAATGTAATGATATAGTCGTTTACTCTTATCAAAAAGGATTGTTCTACAGTTTGAAAATGAATTTTAGGTTTTAAGGTTTAGGGTTTAGGGTATAGGGTATAGGGTATAGGGTATAAGGTATAAGGGTATAAGGGTATAACCTAAAACCTGACACCCGACACCTAAAACCTGACACCTATTACCAAATCATCACATCAACCATAATCTTCCCAATCTTCCAATCAAATTAACCTAATCTTAATGCAATTATAAAATTGGCTTAACAGCATTAAAAAATACTCAGAATACTTTTGTGCCGTAAATCGATTATTAACAATTTTAAAAAAAAAATGATGAAAAACTTATTCAAACTATTCTGTCTGCTAGCTGTAATTTCTATCGCTACTGTAAGTTGCGATAAAGACGACAATGATGATGATCTTAATCAAATTGATCCTGAAAACTTTCAAGGTGAATTAACCGAAGGTACCTATACGTTAGATCCTGAAAAAACATATAAACTAACAGGATTGGTTTATGTAAATGAAGGTGCTGAACTAGTTATTCCGGCAGGAACATTAATTGAAGCTACCGGTGGAACATCTGCAGCAATTATTGTTAAGCAAGGTGGAAAAATATTTGTAAACGGAACAAAAGAAGCTCCTGTTGTAATGACATCTGGTTTGGCAACAAAAAAAGCCGGAGATTGGGGCGGATTAGTTATTTGTGGAAGAGCTACTTGTAATTCTGGTGGTGGTATTTCAGAAGTTGGCGATAGCCCTTATGGTGGAACTACTGATAATGATGATTCTGGTGTTATTAAATATTTAAGAATTGAATACTCTGGTGCTGCATTCAATAGTGAAAAAGAATACAATGGCTTTTCATTATTTGGTGTAGGTAGCGGCACTGTGATAGAATATGTTCAGATATATGAGAATGCAGACGATGGTATAGAGTTTTATGGTGGTACTGTTACTGCAAATTATATAATTGTTGCTAATGTTGAAGATGATATGTTTGACTGGACTGAAGGTTGGAATGGTTCAGGAAGCTATTGGTTTGGTAAAAATGATCAAGGTTACGGAAACAGGGGTATGGAATGCGACAACTGGTCTACTAATCATAGTGCTACACCGGTTGCTAATCCAACTATTTCAAATGTAACTTTAATTGGAAGCGGCGACCAAGGCAATGAACCTCAAGGTATGGAACTAAGAGCAGGTACGCAAGGAACAATTAATAATGTTGTTCTTAAAGATTGGAAACATGGTATTAGAGTTTCAGGAGACGTTAGTAATGGTTACATGGGTGATGAATTGACAGTTTCTAATGTTAAATTTATTGATTGCGTTGTGAAAGTAACTGCTCGTAATAATGCTGGTGAATCATTTGAAATTCCAGAAGGTTTCTATTCTGAAAACGAAAGTGCAACAGGTGCTGGCGCAGGCGCAAGTGTTCCTGCTTGGGCTCAAGGCTGGACAATAGGATTGGAATAGTAATTATAACTTCAAATTGCCTCAAAGCCTGGTGGATTTATTTCATCAGGCTTTTTTCTTAATATTTTCTTAATATTACTGCAATCAATCTTTTACAATAAAAGAATTATTTTGCTGTGTAAAAAAATGAATTATGAATAAAAAATCAATTCTGCTTGTTGACGATGAGGAAGATATTCTTGAGTTCCTTGAGTTTAATTTTTCTGCCAGCGGGTATGATGTTTTTACCGCAAACAATGGCAAAGATGCTATAGATATTGCAGTTAAAAAGAAACCGGATGTTATCATTTTAGATATTATGATGACAGGTATGGATGGCATTCAGGTGTGCGAGAAACTAAAAGAAATTGGTCAAAATAACGACAGTCTTATTATGTTTTTTACTGCAAGGGGAGAAGATTATTCTCAAATTGCCGGATTTGATGCAGGTGCCGATGATTTTGTAGTTAAGCCAATTAGTCCGAAAGTCTTGATAAAGAGAGTGGAAGCTTTGCTTAAAAGAAAAGGTAAAATTGAAAAAGAAGAAGAGATAATTGTCTCCGATGATATTAAAATAGGAAAGCTTGTTATTGATAGAGAGCAGTATCAAATAAACTTAAATGGAAAAGTAATAATCTTACCAAGAAAAGAATTCAATTTGCTTGAATTGCTCGCATCAAAACAAGGGAAAGTTTTTACCCGGGATGAAATTTTTGACGGGGTTTGGGGCGATACATTCATCGGCGATAGAACAATAGATGTTCATATTAGAAAACTTAGAGAAAAGCTTGGCGAAGAATCTATAGTAACTGTTAAAGGTATTGGCTATAAAATTAATAGCACCTTCTTTGAGAATTGTTAAACCTTATTTTTTACTCTTACCCTTATTACCTTTATTCTTATCTGCTTTTTTTTCTTCAAAGTCAAAAAGCTGAAGTTGGTTTGCAGAAGTATAGCTTATAGGCATTTCAGCTTTGTATTTTGCAGCTTGCTTTTGAACTAACGATTTTAGAAATCTTACCGGTGTTGTTTTATGCCTATTGCAAAATTTAGTCATTGCTTCCAATTGGAAAGCAGTTATTTTTAATGATAGTTTTTTGTATTTAACCTTTTTCCTCTTAGGTTTTTTTTTCGTTGGAGTAATTCCTTTTTTGATATTCTCCTCAGAAATTGCGATAATTGTTTTTGGCATATATCTCTACTAAAAAGTCTAACATCAGATTGTTTAATTATTTTTTTCTTAGCAAATAAACTAAAGTAGGAAAGTGGTCTGAGTATCCTCCAAGATATGTTCCTCCGGCAAATGTCCTGAAAGGATAACCCTGAAACCTTCCACTAGGTTGCACTAAAAAAGGCTTGTTAAATATTTCACGCTTCCAGTACTGAAATGTTTCATGTTCTCCTTTTATTAATCCTGGGCTTAGAAGAATTTGGTCAAACAAACTCCAAGTATCCCTGTAAGCATTTGAGCCTATTCCCTTTTTATACAACTCAAAAAAAGGATTAAACAACTCATCATCTTTTACTTTATTAATGTTTCCATTACTTCTTAGATGCTTTTTTATGCTAATATCATCAGGGTTATCATTAAGGTCGCCCATCATGAAGATTTTTGCATTTGGTTCAGCTTCCTGAATGGAATCTATTATACTTCTTGCAATATTTGCCGCTGCTATTCTATTCGGACGACTGCTTTTTTCCCCTCCTACACGACTTGGCCAATGCGCAACAATGAAGTGAACTCTTTCTCCCATCAATTCTCCGGTTAGCAAAAGCTGATCGCGTGTTCTGAAATTATCCAAACCTTCCACAACAGTTTTATGAGGTTTGCTGCTTATGTATTTGAAATATTTTGGGTTGTAAAAGAATGCTACATCAACACCTCTGCCATCAGGCCCGTCATAATGAACAACCTGATAATTTCTTTTTTTTAACCTTTCGGTATTGGCAAGATCTTCTAAAACTCTTCTATTTTCAACTTCCGAAAGGCCTAATACTGCAAACCCGTCCGGAGTATATTCCTGAACTCCTAATTGCTCAATTACTTTAGATAAATTATCAAGTTTTTCGAAGTATTTTTTACTATTCCACTTATTTGAACCTTCAGGTGTAAACTCTACATCGTTAATTCTAGGATCGTTTATGGTATCAAATAAATTTTCAACATTATAAAACCCAATTACTGAAACAATATATTCCTTCTTTTCAGATTCGTGTTGAGAATTTGCTTTGTCAATATTAGTAAATAACAAAACAGTTAATAATGTCAATAAAAATAATGATTGCGTTGGTCTTACTAAGAGATGTAATTTCATGATATCGTTTTTATGAAGTTGTATAATATTGTATTAATGCTATTGCCAAAAAAAAATAAAACTTACTTCGTGTAACTATAATTTGCTTAATTTTGAACTTCACAAAAATAATGTTTTTTTCTGCTAAGAAATATTAAAACTCAAAAGATTCAAATAATTTACGGAGTATTATTATTCCTCAATATTTTTTTTTTAACTAAAACTACAAATAAATGAATCGGATTTATCTTATTTTAATGTTTTTCCTAGGAATTTCCTTAATTTCCAATGCTCAAACTGAATCATTTCAACTTAGAGGTAAAGTTGTTAGTTCAGTTGATGGAAAGCCTGTAGTTGGCGCCAATATTAGTTTACAGAACTCAACTGAATCAGCTCAGTCTGACAATGATGGAGTTTTTATTATTGAAGCAAAAATTGGCGACATCCTTGTAATTGAGCAAACAGGAATGACAACTGTTGAAATAGTTGTAGAGGGAATTGGAGACATAGTGGCCGAACTTGTTACGGCTCCTGCAATTTTAGAACAAACAGTCATTGATGTACCTACAGTTGCATTGTCTGCTGACGACATAGATAGTGATACTCAATCACATGATATATCAAGGCTTCTTCAAGGGTCTAGAGATATATATGTTAGCACTGCCGGATTTGATTTTGGTCAGGCCAGATATCGTATTAGAGGATATGATGGAGAAAATACTTCTATTTTGATGAATGGAATTCCTGTTAACGATATGGAAACTGGAAGGGCATTTTACTCAAATTGGGGTGGTTTGAATGATGCTACAAGAATGTCGGAAGGTTATAACGGAATTGGAGTGTTGCGTTCAACATTCGGAAGCATTGGAGGTGCCACAGATATCAGCGTCAGAGCTTCTGAATATGGTGCAACATCTAGAGCTAGCTATTCTCTTGCAAATAGAAATTATAGAAATCGTGTTATGCTTACATATGCTACAGGTCTTCTTGATAACGGTTGGGCGTTGGTAGTTTCCGGCTCTAGGAGATGGGCACAGGAAGGCTATGTTGATGGTACATTCTATGATGCCTGGGGATATTTTCTTTCTGCTGAAAAGAAATTTAACAGCGAGCATAGCCTTGGTTTTGTTTTTATGGGAGCTCCTTCTAAAAGCGGGGCACCGGGTGTAGCCACTCAGGAAGCATACGACCTTGCTGGCACAAATTACTACAATCCAAATTGGGGATTTCAAGATGGTGAAAAAAGAAATGCAAGAGTTGGTCAGTATCATCAACCATTATCAATACTTTCTCATTATTGGAATGTAAATGAAAAAACAAAACTAACTACATCTGTTGCATATAGTTTTGGTAGAGGTGGTAGAACTGCACTAAACTGGTACGATTCAGCCGACCCAAGACCAGATTATTACCGCTATTTGCCAAGTTATTATAAAAATAATCAAGCAATGGCTGATTATTATACTAATCTTTGGCAAAATGATGAAGCATTCAGACAATTAAAATGGGACGATTATTATAATGCTAATGTGAAAAACCTATTTTCTGTTAGAGATGCTTTTGGAATTGAAGGAAATACAGTTACTGGCAATCGTTCCAAATACATGGTTGAAGAGCGTAGAATAGATCACGATAGATATACTTTTACAACTAATTTGGAATCTGCCATTAAAGAAAATATTATTGTGAGTGGTGGTGCTAGTGCAATCATTCATAGAGGATATCAATTTAAAGTTGTTAGCGACCTTCTTGGAGGTGATTTTTGGTACGATGTTGATCAGTTTGCTGAAAGGGATTTTGATGATCCAAATATGGCTCAGGTAGACTTGAATAATCCAAATCGCATTGTTTATGAAGGCGACCGCTTTGGATACGATTATGTAGCTAACATCAACACATATGATTCATATGTGCAATCAGAATTTTTCTTGTCAAAATTTGATTTTTATTTTGGAGCTAATTTATCTCAAACTACTTTCTGGAGAACCGGTAAAATGAAAAACCCTAGATTTCCTGATAACTCATACGGAGATAGCGAAAAACAGAATTTTACAAATTATGGGTTGAAAGGTGGTGCAACTTATAAAGTTACAGGAAGGCATTATATAACTGCTAACGCAGCATATATGACAAGAGCACCTTATTTTTGGAATTCTTATGTAGCACCTAGAGTAAGGGATCACATTGTTCCGGGACTAGCTAGTGAAACTATTTATGGTGGTGATCTTAGTTATATAATTCGCTCTCCAAAAGTTAAATCAAGACTTACTGTTTTTATGACAGAATTTAAAGACCAAACTTGGTCGAGAAGTTTTTATCATGAAGAATATAGAACATTCGTAAATTACACAATGACAGGAGTTGATAAAGTGCATATGGGCGCAGAACTAGGCTTGGAAGCAAATATTACAAGTACAGTTTCCGGACATATTGTTGCCGGGATAGGCGATTATTATTATAATTCAAGACCAATGGTTAATATCACTAGAGATAATGATTTGGAAGTGCTTGCTGATGAAAGAATGGTTTATCTGCAAAACTATAAAATAGGTGGTATGACTCATACAGCTGCTTCTGCCGGATTAAGGTATAATTCACCTAAGTACTGGTTTATTGGTGTTAGTGGAAATTATTTTGATGATATATATATTGATATAAACCCAGATCGTAGAACATACGAAGCCATTGAAGATTTTGTCATTGAAGATGAAGTTTGGAAAGATGTTTTAGAACAGGAAAAATTAAAAAGTAACTATACTTTCAATGCTTTTGCAGGAAAGTCTTGGAGAGTTAAAAGAAAGTATTTCATTAACCTTAACATAAGCGTTAATAATATTCTTAATAATACAGGATTCTCAATTGGTGGTTTCGAACAGTTAAGATTCGATAATCGCGATATTGACAGGTTTGCCTCTAAGTATTTTTATTTGTATGGCAGATCATATTTTATTAATCTAGCGGTTAGAATTTAATTGTGCACTAGGAATTTCAAATTTGTTAAATAGAATAAAACATTATATCATGAAACTTAAACAAATAATTTTAATATCATTTTCCGCATTTATGCTCTTTTTAATGGCAGGATGTGTGAAATCAGAATTTGACATGCCGGAGATAACGCCTATTCCTTATGATCCGAATAAAGTTATAACTATCGCAGAGCTGAAGCAAATTGATCCATTAACTTTCCCTTATAAGTATGATGATGATTATTCTTTGTTTGCAACGGTTGTGATGGATGATAAGTCTGGCAATATTTATAAATCGGCTTTTATTCAGGATGCAACAGGTGGAATCAATATCAGATTGTTTTCTGCAGGTGGTTTATACCAAGGTGATTATATCAGAATAAACCTAAAAAATACTGTAGTTAGTCAATATCAGAAATTATGGCAAATAGATTCCATTGATGTTGATAAAAACATTGAAAAACTTGCAACATGGGCATGTACAACAACAATTTATGGAGAACCTAAGCCTATAGTTGAGCCAACTCTTGTAAATATAAATACTATTAAGACGGATGCTTTTCAATCTCAACTTATCAGATTAGATAATGTACAGTTTTTTGAAACAGAAATTGGTAATTACTTCGCAAATCCTAATAATCAGTTCGAAAATGTTAATAGAATCCTTATGGACTGCGATTGGAACACAATTATCGTTAGAACAAGTGGATTCGCCAACTTCGCCGACAAGATTCTTCCTTCTGGCCGAGGCTCATTAATTGCCGTTGTGTCCAGATATCGTGATGATTATCAACTATTGATCAGAAGTTTTAATGAAGTTACATTTAATGAACCTAGATGCGACGACGATGAAACAAATATAATCACTATTCAGGAAATTAAAGATTTGTTTGCTGAAGGAGAAGTTAATCTTCCGCCAAATGTTATTATTAGGGCTGTTGTTGTTTCAGATCGAGAAGGAGATAACATGTCGAGTAGAAATGCAGTGATTATGGATGGATCTGGGGCTGGAATAACTTTAAGATTTACAGCAACACACAACTTCAACTTGGGAGATTTAATAAGAATAAGCGCCGGCACACTTCCTCTTGAATTATACGCAGGTTTGCTGCAAATTAATAATATTCCTAATGGAAATGTTAATCTTATTGGTCCTGGCACACTGCCACAGCCAGTTGAAACTACTGTTGCTGAAGTAATTGCAAATATTAATGTGTACGAATCAACCCTAGTTACCTTCGCAAATGCAACAATTACCGGAGGAACTACATTTGCTACCCCGGGAACTACTCATGGTAGCCTTACTCTAAGCGATGGAACAGGCACTATTACTTTGTTTACATATAATTGGGCAGAGTTTGCCGGTTCTACTGTCCCATCAGGACCGGTTACTATTACAGGAATTGTGTCTATTAATAATACTCCACAGTTTTTGATAAGAAACTTAAACGATATAGTCGAATAATTAACAAAATAAGATATTTATCCGAATTTAAAATTCAAAATTATGAATTGGACAAAAAGAAGTTTTTTAATAATGCTAAATGCATTAGTCATTGGGCTTTTGTTTACTGGATGTGAAAAGGAAAAAGATGTTCCACCATTACAAAGCCTTGACCCAAACAGTATAATTACAATAGATTCTTTGATAAAAATTTATCAGCACTATGGGCAAACAGTTTCTTTTAATGATGCTTTTTTTGCAGATGAAGAAAAGAACCCGACTGGAGTTAAAGAATATAATATTTATGCAATGGTAACTATGAGTCAAGAATCTGGAAATATTTATAATCAAGCTTATATTCAGGATGAGACAGCCGCTATCAATGTAAGGTTTACCAGAACTAACCTTTTTCAAGGTGATTCAATCAGGATTAATCTGAAAGGAACAAAAGTATCTGCATATAATAGTATGATGCAACTTGATTCTGTAGATGCTTACGAAAATGTTGTGCAACTGAAACAAGGTATTGATATAATTCCTGAGGAAGTGAGCATTACAGATGTTCTCTCAGGTCAGTATATGGCTAAATTTGTTAAGCTGGTTGATGTTCAGTTTAGAGAAACCGACATAGGTTCCTTATTTGCCGATCCTGTTGGGCTGAATACAATTAATCGTACGCTTGAAGATTGTTTTGGAAATAGTATTGTTGTTAGAACCAGTGGTTATGCAAATTTTGCAGGCAAGCAAGTACCCGGAGGCAGAGGATCTTTAATAGCAGTTGTTGGTTTATACAGGCCATCATGGCAAAGCTTTGATACTTGGCAAATTTATATAAGACATTTTGAAGAAATTGAAATGGATGGCGCCAGATGTGGTGATGTTGATGGTACTCTTATTTTTTCTGAGGACTTTTCACAAGGAACAGTTGGCTCTCCGATTAATTTTAACGGTTGGAAATCTTTTGCTATTGCAGGAACAAAACATTGGATAACTTCAACTACCGGCTCTAGAAATTTTGCTCAGATTACTGCTTACGGATCCGGTGAAGAAAGTAATATTGCATGGCTTACTACTCCGGCAATTGCAGCTAGTTCTTATCAGTCTTCAACTGTAACATTCGAAACAGCATACCTTAATTTCAGACAGAATGGATTAAAAGTATTTGTATCATATAATTTCGATGGTTCAAATCCGGCGTCAGCTACATGGACTGAAATACCGGCTATTATAGCTTCTTCAAATGTAAATCAGGATACATGGGTTGGATCTGGAGAAATAAATGTTGCTAATACCGGCAGAAATTTTCACATTGGATTTAAATACACTGGTAGTGGAACTGAAGATGAAACTACACTTTATAGACTGGATAAAGTAAAAGTATACGGAATTAATTAAAATGATTCTCATATTTAAAAGAGGCTGAAATAACTTCAGCCTCTTTTTTTATTAATTAACTCTGGGTTGACCGGAATCTTCCAAAATTCTTATTCCTTTTTCAGTGTCAAGTAAAAAGTCAATAAATTTCTGAGCAAGCTCTTTATTTTTTGATTTGTGAGGAATTGTTAGTCCATATACCATTGATTGTCCTGTTTCTTTGATTGTCTCTCCCGGAGCTGCTCCTAATGTATTTGTGCTAACCTGTGCATACCATTCATCTAATGCAGGATTACCGAGGTTTAACTCGTCGGGCAATACCAGATAATTAAGTTTATGTTGAACGGCAACGCTTCTATAAAGAAAGATATAATCTATATGCCCCGATTCGAGTAATGCTATTAAATCTGTCTCTTTAGGTCTTATATTATGATTGTCTTTTTCTAGCAACCTATCCGAGAGGCCTTGATTGTTATAAAAGATCTCAGCAAGTTTGCAAACAAAAACAGTTCTAACACCACAAGGATCATGGTCGGGATTGCTGCGACCAATACTGACATCGGGTTTAAGTAATATCTCAAACCAATTGTCGGGATTTATTTCATCTTTATAGCGCGACTTTTCAGTATATACAATAGACATTTCATTCCTGGCAAATTTGATATTCATCGACGCATGCTCAGGAATAAGCATATTTTCTATTACCATATAATCAGCTGAAAGAAAAACATCAGCCGGATTTTCCAGCTCTATAATTCTTCTTGCGCCTGCTTTACTCCCCCAAGCTTCTGTTAATACTTTTACTCCCGGATATTCAGCTTCAAAGGCTCTTGCAATTTTATGAACAGGATAAGTTAAACTTCCCGCATGAATTACATATAAGTTCTCTTTTGGTGCTTTGTTGCCTGAATTATTACATCCAAGAAAAAGAACCACAACTGTTAAAATAATAAATCTAAATAATCTCATAGTTAATAAAATTAGTCAATAGTTAGCAGTCGACAGTCATAAGTAGTCAGTCGACAGTCAAAAGCCTTATGCCCGATACCCGACACCAGGAACCTGACACCAATTAATTCAAATTTCACCCTTCAAAAACCTCCGTCTCAGTTCTTCGTCAAATTTTTCAATTGCGTATCTAAGCATTGTTCTTGGCATTTTCTTATAATGTTTTGCTAGAAAATCATACTCAGCATTAAAATCTTTCTTTCCTACTTCCCTAAGCATCCAACCTAATGCCTTATGTATAAGATCATGCTTATGATTAAGCATTTTCTCGGCCATAATAAAAATATCAGTATAATTTCTTCTGTCAATGTAGTGCATAGTTGCAATTATTGCAACCCGCTGTTTCCATAAGTCGCCTGAATCTAAGAAATCATATAGTAATGACTTGTCTTTATTTTCCAGAAATGGTCCAAGAATTTTATGAGCGGAAGAATCAACTATATCCCAGTTATTTACTCCTTTGATGCTTTCTATATATGCTTTAACAATTTGTTCTTTTTCTGCTTCATTTTTTGCTCTTGCATACTTTAAAACAAGAATAAATACTGCTGTAAGTCGTTCTTCATGAATTTTACTCAACAATAATTCAGCAGATTGTTCAAGGCTAAGATCTTTAAAATATCTTCTCGATAAATCTCTTTGTGCGGGCACTGTCAACCCAATAAAAGCATCTCCTTCACCATATCCACCCGGATAAACTTGAAAATATTTTGCCATAAGCTTTGCTTTTTCAGGATTAGCCATTGCAAGCATTTCTTTTTTTAGTTTTTCTAGGGAATTCATAATGATGATTTTAATTAAAGTGAAATTCAGGTTTTTGTTTGAAAATTCTAATCAACTCCCAAATTTAGCTTTTTTATGAGTGAGTAAATAAACATTTTGATATGGATTTCATTTAAATTTTATAGATTTGCACTTCAGATTTTATAAATACTTAAAATAAAACACTTTAGCCTTTATGAAGACTTTCAGTGAAATAGTGTTATTGTTTTTTCAAGCTCTTTCGGCAATACCGAATTAATTAAAAACATTTTCTTTGCTTTTTTATAAGCAAGTTGTTCACTATTGCACATTTCGGAAAGTTTCGAGAGGCTTTTATTTTTATAAAACGGAAAAAATTAAAATCACATTAAATCTATCAAATTATGAAAAAATTATCAGTAATAGCATTTGGCGGAAACGCTCTTCTGCGTGGTGATCAAGTAGGAACTATTGATGAGCAGGAACAAAATGTTTATGAAACCTGCCAGCACCTTGTTCCATTGATTAAAAGTGGATATGATATTGTTATCGGACATGGAAATGGTCCACAAGTTGGAAATGTCTTGCTTCAGCACGAAGCTGGAAATCAGGTGTTTGGATTGCCAAAGCAACCAATTGATTTTTGTGTTGCTGAAACTCAAGGGTCTATTGGTTTTATGATAGAACAACAATTACGTAATGTTCTTAGAGAAAATGGTATTGAAAGAAATATCGTTACGCTTGTAACTCAGGTAGTTGTTGATAAAAAAGACCCTGCATTCAGCAAACCAAATAAACCGGTTGGCCCATTTTATACAAAAGAACAAGCTGACCAAATGGCTGCAGAGAACAACTGGGTATTTCATGAAGACCCACGTAAAAGAGGTTGGAGAAGAGTGGTTGCATCTCCTCGCCCAGTTGAAATTCCTAATTGGAAAGCAGTCGAGAAACTAGCTCGTGAAGGAAATATCGTTATTACTGTTGGTGGTGGCGGAATCCCTGCATATTACGATGAAAAAGGCAAAATGATTGGTATTGATGCCGTTATTGATAAGGATCTTGCATCATCATTGCTGGCTGCAAAGATTAAAGCTGATGAATTTTGCATTCTTACTGATGTTACCAATGTTTTTATTAATTTTCATAAGCCGGGCGAACAAAAACTTGAAAGAGTTACTATCGAAGAAATCAAAAAACACCTGGCAGATGGTCAATTTACTGAAGGTAGCATGGCTCCAAAGGTAAGGGCTTGTATAGAATTCGTTGAAAATGGCGGCGTGGATGCAATCATTACAGAAGCTAAAGAACTTGGAAAAGAAGGAAAAGGAACGGTTATACATAAGTAGGTATCGGGTGTCAGGTATCAGGTATTAGGTATCGAGTATCAGACATCTTGACTTAGGACTCAGGACTTAGAACTCAGAACTTATTAAATTAATTATAAACATCTAAAAAGGAGAAAAATTATGGCTTTTAACTTAAGAAACAGGAGTTTTTTAAAACTGTTGGATTTCACTCCACAGGAAATTAAATTTTTACTTGATCTTTCAATAGATCTTAAAAAGGCTAAATATGCTGGATACGAGCAACAAAGACTAAAAGGTAAAAACATTGCTCTTATTTTTGAGAAAGATTCTACCAGAACTCGTTGTGCTTTCGAAGTAGCTGCTTATGATCAAGGTGCACATGTTACTTACCTTGGACCTACTGGTTCTCAAATTGGGAAGAAAGAATCAATGAAAGATACTGCAAGAGTTCTTGGAAGAATGTATGATGGTATCGAATACAGAGGTTATGGTCAGGAAAAAGTTGAAGAGCTTGCGAAATATGCAGGTGTACCAGTATGGAACGGGCTTACAAATGAGTTTCATCCAACTCAAATGTTGGCAGACGTTTTGACAATGATGGAACATTGCGATAAGCCTCTTAATAAAATGGTATTATGTTATATGGGCGATGCAAAAAATAACGTTGGAAACTCTCTTATGGTTGTTTCTGCAAAATTGGGTATCGATTTCAGAGCTATTGCTCCTAAATCTTGCCAGCCTGATGCAAAATTGGTTAAAGAATGCCAAGCTATTGCTAAAGAAACCGGTGCAAAAATAACTCTTACTGACGATGTAGCTAAAGGTGTTAAAGGCGCTGATTTTATTTATACCGACGTTTGGGTTTCTATGGGCGAGCCTGATTCAGTTTGGGTTGAAAGAATTAAGCTTCTTAAACCTTTCCAGGTTAATAAAAAAGCAATGGATTTAACAGGAAATCCAAATGTGAAATTCTTACATTGTCTTCCTGCTTTCCATAATAGAGAAACCACAATCGGAGAAGATATTTTCCAAAAATATGGACTTGACGGAATGGAAGTAACTGAAGAAGTATTCGAATCTGAAGCTTCTGTTGTGTTTGACCAGGCTGAAAACCGTATGCACACAATTAAAGCGGTAATGGTTGCTACTTTGGGTGCATAATATCAAAAGTCATGTAATAAAAAAACCGATGGACTATTTCCATCGGTTTTTTTTTATTAAGTAATCGCCTAATCTTAAAATATCTTGCTCAAAACAGAATAGCTTTGAAGAACTCCTTTTTCATCATATGATTCAGAACGAACAGTTCCAAGGTCTTTAACCATATAATCAACAGATTTAGAATTGATGGTTGTTGTCATTCCCATAGCTTTTGATACTATAATATAATCATGTGTAACCTTAAATGATTCATATGTTCCTGCAGGTGTTGTGATATTTTCTTTACTTTCTACTTTTCTGTTTTTGACTGTAATTGTCATATCTGAAATTGTCATAGGCCCTGCCTTTACAATCATTTTCATAGTAGCGTCTTTTAATTGATTGCCAACAACCAAGTCTGATGGTATCGTCATGTCAGATGCCTCAATCTGAACTTCCATTCCTTCAAAGCCCTTTAAAATGCTTTGGTCAATCATTGCTGACATGTCAAATGAAATTTCATTACCTGAACATGACACAATATATTCGCCCTCGCTTACAAGTTTGTTTTTGTTGTCGAAAATTTTTGTAGAAATAGTTGCTTCAAGAGAATTGCCAACGTTTTTCACATCTGAAATTAAAACCTCCTGCGTACTCTCTAATTTGTTTTTTGAATTGAAAGTCTGATACTGCATTTTAGTATTTGCGTTAAGCGGATAATAATAATTGCAGTTTTGGCTTGTTGCTGAAAATGAAATTGATAAAACCAAAAGAAGCACTAATAATCTAGTTATTGCTTTCATAATATTGTGAAATTAGTTAGTATAAAATTTGTTAAAGATTTTACAAAAGTAATCAAAAAATTATACTAATTTTATTTGCTTATTAATAGCGATGAACAATAGTTAAATAACTTTTACCCACAATTAAACCTTCGTCAAATGAGAAAGAATTCTACAATTAAGTCCCTGTCCTTCTTAATCTTTGTTTTCAACATTATTGTAATTCAAAATGTTATTTCTCAATCTCCTAATCAGTTTTCTTATCAAATAATATTAAGAGATTCAGAAAACGAATTGGTGAAAAATACTGATGTTGGAATAAAAATAAGCATATTAAAGAGCAGTGCCGAAGGGGAGTCGGTTTATTCTGAGACTCATTCGTCAAAAACAAATATTAACGGGCTTGTTACAATTGCCATTGGTAATGGTCAACCCATAGGAAATATCTCTGCTGTCAACTGGCTCGAAGGCCATTATTATGTTAAAGCTGAGATTGATCTCAATGGAGGCGAAAACTATACAGTTTCAGTAATTACTGAAATTATGAGCGTTCCATATTCTCTTTATGCCAAAACGACAGAGAGTATTACTGGTGGCTTAGATAAAGGCAACCTTTATTATTGGGATGGTAGCAAGTGGGTAACTATCAATGCAGGAAAAGATGGAACTGCGCTAGTTCTTTGCAATGGAATTCCAACGTGGGGTGGCTGTAAAGAAGATGCTGATCAGCCAATTATGGTTGTTGAAAATAAAGATAATCAACGAGTACTGTCTGTTTATCAAGATGGTGTCGTGGTAAATGTTCCTGATTCTGATAATAAATCTGGTCGTGGTGGTTTCGCAGTTGGTGGGTTTACTTCTGAAAAGGATTTTCCATCAGAGTTCTTTTTGGTTACTCCGGATTCAGTTAGAGTTTATATTCAAACCGAAGAAGAGACTAAAAGTGGAAGAGGTGGCTTTGCTGTTGGAGGCTTCACATCTGAAAAAGAAAAAGCTCCCGATACTTTTTTTAAAGTTTTGAGTGATGCAACAGTTTTATCAACTAATGTTATTACAGATGAAGATATAATAATCGGAGGAGATACTAATATTGGTGGAAATATTGTTTTCAGACCTCAAGTTACTACTTTGCTTGCATTTGTTAACGAAATTATTGAGAAAATTGAGCTCTCAGGTTTAGTTGCAAATAACGGAGGAGGTGTTATTACTCAAGTAGGTTTCTTTTATAATTTAAATCCAATTGCCGAAACAGGTGGAACACTAGTTCCTTCAATATTTGTTGAAGGAGTGCCATTTACAGCAAATATTGACATCTCTTTGCTTCTGCCGGGCTCTACTTATTATACCAGAGCTTTTGCTAGAAATAATGCTGGGGTAAGTTATGGTGAGGTTCTAAGTTTTGAAGCCCCAATTGTTTTATCTGATGTCTTTACTTTAAGTGTAACAGATGTAACAACAAATTCTGCAATCGCAAATGCTTCTGTTACATTTGAAGGTGGAGGTAGTGTTAATCAACGTGGATTTGTTTGGGGAATGTCTACCAATCCAGATTTGAGCAATTACATGGGGATCACAACAGAGGGAGTTGGACTTGGTTCGTTTTCTTCTGTGTTAACTAACTTATTACACAACACAGAATACTTTATCAGAGCATATGCTGTAAATGAAGCCGGAGTTGCATATGGTGATGAAATTGTTTTCACAACTGAGTTTGACCCTGAAGTAATTGATGTTCAGTTTAATGTTTTAAATATCAATAACTTATTCCCAATTGATAATGCTGCCATAGATTTTGGTTCTGGTTTTATCTGGCACACAGGAATTAATGGAGTTGCTTGGATTCAATTATCTCAGGGTGAACATCCTTATACTGTTAGTGCTGACGGATATCAAGATTTAACCGATGTTGTTGAAGTATATGAAGGCATGAATACAGAGATAGTATTGCTTGAGCCTGTTGTTGAAACAGTTATTGACATTGATGGAAATGTTTATGAAGTAATAACAATCGGAAACCAAAAGTGGATTAAGACTAATCTAAAAACTACAAGGTTTAATGATAGTGAGACTGATTTTATTCAAACAGGATATTCAGATATAGCCTGGGAAAATCTTACCACTCCTGCATATTCTATTTATTCTTCCAATGATGTTACGGGGATAGATTCTGATGAGCAAATGGTATCGGCTTATGGGTTGCAATACAACTGGTTTGCAGTTGATTCTGACAGGCTATGCCCAATTGGTTGGAAAGTGCCTACATTTGATGATTGGTTGGAGTTAGATGGTTTCCTTAAAACTGAATACTCAGTTACCGAGGTTGGTGGCTTGATGAAAGATACACGCACTGAACCTGAGGATCACCCTAGATGGGATGCTCCAAATGAAGGCGCCACAAACCAATCTGGTTTTTCAGGTTTGCCGGCAGGTGTTAGGTTGGGTGGCTATTGGGATATTGGACTTTACGGGTCATGGTGGACTTCAGAAGAGCCTGCATTATTTATGTTGGTTAATGGCGGCGACTATCTATCATACGCAGCAGAACAACCTGTGCAAACAGGAGCTTCAGTTAGGTGCCTCTGGAACAATGGTTTACCTAAAGTAAATAAACCTCAGTTCCCAAGTATGATTCTGGATAGCATCAAAGTAGCCTCTGATATTATTGATCTCGGATTCTCTTCTGAATACCCTATTATAAAAAGAGGATTTCAATTAAGTCAGGACCCTTCTTTTAATAATCCTTTAACATGGGATGAAAACACTTCTAATCTTGGAGTTTTCTTTCATACTTTCAAAAATCTTGACATTGGTATTACATATTACGTAAGAGCTTTTGTGATAAATGCACTTGGTACAGAGTATAGTAAAGCAGCCGAGTTTAAAACGTTTACTTTAGTTGATGTTGAAAGAAATATCTATGATATAGTTAATGTTGAAGGACAATATTGGATTGCTCAAAACCTTAGAACACAAGCTTACAACGACAATGAGCAAATAAATCAGGATTGGAATATTAAAGGAATTGGCTCTGTAAAATATAGTTCTTATAATGATTTAAACAACACAGATGTATTTGGGTCATTTTATAATAGTATTGCAGTATCTTCTGATAAGCTTTGTCCAGCAGGTTGGCATATCCCCACAGCCAAAGATTTTATTGATTTAATAGATAATGTAGGCGGAGGCCTTCAGGTTGTTAATAAATTGAAAGGAACAGAATATTGGGAGGGTACTAATTTTGCAACAAATGATTATGGCTTTAATGCATTACCTGGCGGACAATTTGTTGAAGATTTAGGTGAGCATATGATTAATGGTTTTGGATTTTTAGCTTATTGGTGGTCAAATACTACTTTTCAAGAATATATTCAAGAAAATACAAAAGTTGCTAACTCAGGAAAAACTAGATATGAATCAGAAATGTCTCATTTTGCAATAGGCATCCACTACGACAGTGATTTATTGGATCATGGTTTTATAGGTGATAATCTCGGATTAAATGCTCGTTGTATCTGGAACAATGGTCTTCCAAAAGTGAAAAAGCCTGTTGTGATATCTAATGAAATACTGGAAACTGTTGAAGTTGGTTCAAAATTGATTGATCATGGCGGAAACCCATATATTGAATTTCACAGAAAAGGTTTTGTAATTAGCTTAGATACATTGCCTACTCTTATGCCCGGAGAATTTTTCGGTTATTATGAGTCATTTGACCCATATATTGGTAATTATTCAGCATTCTTAGATAACCTTTCACCCGGAGTTACTTATCACGTCAGGGCTTTTGCAGAAAATGATTTAGGCATATTCTATAGTGATGGAATTAAATTTAAAGCCTTTACTGTTAAAGATATTGATAACAATAGCTACGATATTATTAAAATTGGAACACAATTCTGGATGGGTAGAAACCTTGAAACTACAAGGTTTAATAATGGAGTGGATATTACAGAGATTTCTTCCGGTACTGCTCAAGAACCCCAAAATACTGGCATAACATACCGCACTTATAACGATATGCCGGGAGATTTAGCTTACAATTTCGGATTGGTGTATTCTCATGCTGTGGTTGATGATTCAAATTATAATGTTTGTCCGACAGGATGGAAGGTGCCCAGCTTAGATGACTGGAATGATTTATTTACTCAACTTGGAGGCGTAGAAGTTGCCGGTGGCAAAATGAAAACAACTGATACATACCCTGATAATCATGGGAATAGTTATTGGTTGCAGCATGATCCACCAACTGCATCAAACTCAAGCGGTTTTTCTGCTGTTCCTGCAGGTCCTCAAGGATTGTCAGGATATTACTATGGAATATCAAGTGATACAACGCCGGGAGCTCATTTTTGGTCATCAACAACAACTCCTGTTGAGGGTGATGATTACAGAAAAACAACAATTTATCTTTCTCACGATACTGAGGCCGTTAATTATTACTATGCTACTACGGAATATGGCAAACAGGATGGGTTAAGTATCAGATGTCTAATGCATATCGGAAACCCTGTTGTTTCTACCCAGAGGGTTGTAAATGTTACGCAAAACTCCGCAGTAGCAGGTGTAAGCGTAATTTATGAGAGAGGAAATAAACCCGACGCAATTGGTTTAGTCTGGAGCAAACTGCCCGAGCCTTCATTTGAAATAAATGATGGGTTAGTATTTAATAGCAATATTGATGCTGAAGCCAAATTTGAGCTAAGCGGATTGACTAAGAATACATTATACTTTGTGAGAGCTTTTGCTACAATTGGTGGTACACATTTTTATGGAGATGAGGTTTCTTTTAAAACTTATTTTGGAACTGTTACAGACGTAGAGGGAAATATTTATAATACTGTGAAAATTGGCAACCAACTTTGGATGGCTGAAAATTTAAGAGTTATTCAATATAATTCTGATGGAAGCTTTATTCCATTTTATGATTTTTATGATCCTTGGGAGAATGTTTCAGGATTTGGCGCATATACTTATCATCCAAGCGAAGGAGAGATTAAAATGGATGTAAATTATGGCAATTTATATAATTGGCATGCCGTAAATGATGCTAGAGGTCTTTGCCCCACTGATTGGCGTGTGCCCGATGATAATGATTGGAATGAACTAGTCTATTTTGTTGACAAAGACGCAATTGGCAACGACAATATTGCAGGAAGTAAGCTCAAATCAACATCAAGGTACCCAGATTCACACCCAAGATGGTTAAACCCAAATAGCAGTGCAATAAACGACCATGGATTTTCTGCCGTGCCCGGAGGTAATCGTCATAGCTGGGGTGGATCTCAACAGTTCGAATCTTTGGGGGAAAGCGCATTATTTTGGAGCTTGTCAGATGCTGGGAATAACGCATCATTTTTTCGTATATATTTCTTGGATGAAGATATGGCTAATTATTCTTATAATAAGCACTATGGACTGTCTGTAAGGTGTATTAAAAATCAACTGCCAATAGAAGACTTTGAAGGTGGCTCAGGAACTGAAGGTGATCCATATCTGGTAGCAAATGCTGCCCAACTCAATAATGTGAGAAATTTCCTTGGTGCTCACTTCAGGCAAACTGCTGATATAGATCTTGGTGTTGCTCCTTGGAATGAAGGTCAAGGGTGGGAGCCAATTGGGGAATACGGTTGGGACGACCCTCTATACTCTACATTCTTCACGGGAGTTTATGATGGAAATGGTTTTGAAATTCAGAATCTTACAATAAATCGCCCTCAAATGGTAAGGGTTGGTCTTTTTGGCGCTTCATTTGGACTTGGAGAGCTTTATGGAGAATTTCATAATATAGCTCTTATTGATGTAAATGTGACAGGTAGTGATGAAGTTGGGGCGCTTATTGGTCATTTGGGCGGAGAGTCTTTAATTACTAAGTCCTATGCTACAGGTAATGTTAATGGAACAACAATGAATGCTTATACCAGAGTAGGAGGATTGGTTGGTATAGTCATGAATAACTCAGTTATTAATAGTTCATATTTCAATGGTGAAGTAAATGGCTATGGTCGAGTTGGTGGTCTTGCAGGAGAAGTTTCAGGCTTCGTTCAAAATTGCTATGCCACCGGAATTGTTTCTGCTATGGAGTTTGGTGGTGGTTTGGTAGGTGATTTATGGGCTGGAAATATAGATAAATCATACTCTGTTGCAGTGGTTAACTGCGATATTAATTGTGGCGGTCTTACAGCTAATGTATACACTGATCAGGCTAATGTAACTAATTCATACTGGGATGTTATTAAATCAGGAAAGGCTACAAGTGCCGGAGATGAGGTCGGACTTACTACTGATCTTATGATACAAGAGGCTTCTTTTGTTGATTGGGATTTTGTAGATGTTTGGGATATAATTGAAGATGATTCTTATCCTTTCCTTAGATGGCAAGTGGCTCCTGGAGATCATAATTTCGGAAAAGATTTCGGTGGAGGTGATGGCTCTGAACTTAATCCATTCATTATTAAAACAGCAAGACACATTAATAACATTAGAAATTATTTAGATGTTGAACATGCTGATAAATATTTTAGTCAAACAGCCGATATTAACCTCGGCGTTGCTCCATGGAACGAAGGCGAAGGTTGGTTGCCAATTGGTGAATATGACTTCCCTGCAACGCCTTTTACCGGGAATTACAATGGTAACGGTTTTGCTATTGATGGTTTGTTTATTAATCGTGATTATTATAATCAAGGATTATTTGGATATGCAATTGGAGCAAGTATTAGTAATGTTATATTAAACAATGTTTCAATTACAGCAGATTCATATATTGGAAGCTTGTTGGCTGAAGGCGAGGGAGTAACGATTAGTAATTGCGTTGCCAATGGTGCCATAAATGGAAGTGGATCATTTGGAGGTTTAGTTGGGTATATTTATGATAGCGTAGAACCATCTTCTTTTACAGATTGCTCTTTTACAGGCAGTATTATTGCTAGCGACAGTAATGTAGGTGGGTTTATTGGCGAAGTTTATGGTTCAATGGGAAGTATTATTAATATTACAAATTGTTCATATTCAGGTGACCTTTCTGCAGGTGGTGCTGTAATTGGTGGTTTTATTGGAGAAGTAAGATACACTAATATTCAAAATTGTTATAATGAGGGAACGGTTTATTCAGGAAGTGGCGATAGCGGCGGTTTCATCGCATATACTTATGATACTACAGTTGATAATTGTTATTCTACTGCTGATATGACGGTTGAAATTAATGGAGCAAGCTTTTCAGGTGGTTTTATTGGTTTTGTTAATTCAGGATGTATTATTTCTAATTGTTATAGCGCAGGAACTATGACTGCAGATAACCATAGCGGTGGATTTATTGGGTTTTTAGATATGGATACTTATGTTGTAAATTGCTATAACTATGGAGACTCATTCTTTTATGATGGTTGTGGAGGTGGATGTGGTTACTACAATGGTGGTTTCATAGGCTGGGCGGAAAGAGCTGTGGTTGAAAATTGCTTTAATTATGGAAACGTTATAGGCACAAAACAGATTGGAGGTTTTATTGGCCTTAGCAGGGATATGACCATTAAAAATAGTTATTCAATAGGTAACGTGGAAGGTATTAATAATATAGGTGGTTTTATTGGTCAAATTGAACAAAGCTCAAATGTGGAAAATTGCTTTAGTGCAGGCCTTATTACTGCAAGTTCAGTTGGTGGCGGACTAATTGGTGTAAATTTTAATTCTACTGTTAAATATTCATTTTGGGATACTGACTTGTCTGGATACAACGAATCTGCAGGTGGAATTGGCAAATCTACATCCGAAATGCAGGAATTAGTAAATTATGTTCAGTTTGGTTGGGATTTTAAAGGACTTGGTCTAAATGAATTATGGAATCTAGGTAATGGCAGAAATGAAGGGTATCCATATTTGAATTATCAATATCCATCAGACCCATCAAATCCTGATACTGCTAATGATTTTCTTTCTGTTATTGAAACTCATCTTTCAACAGAGTTTACTAAATCATCTGCTACTCTAAATGGAAGTATTGTTTTCATCGGTTCTCCCGCAGCTACTGAATACGGATTTTGTATAAATACATTAGGCAGCCCAACAATATCTGATATGACAATTACTTCGGCTCTTCCTATTGAACCTGGTGATTTTTCATTAATTGTTGAGAATCCGGATGTGGAGCAAGGAATAGTATATTACGCAAGAGCTTATGCCATTAGCCCATATGGTGTTGCTTATGGAAATGAAATTATGTTCTCTCTTGAACCCGAGGGTAGTGGTATATTACTTGATCCCTATCTTATAGAATCTCTTGCTGATTTACTTTGGGTCTCTAATACTTCTGTTAATTTGAGTAGTTTTTCAGGTAGTTATTTACTACAGTCTTCTGATATTGATGCCACTCCAACGTCAACTTGGAATGATGGTAAAGGGTTTAATCCAATTGGGCATATTTCATATGCTACTTTTGCAGGGAACTATAATGGCGGAGGGAACTCTATTGTTGGATTAACAATAAACAGGCCTGGAAAAGATTATATGGGCTTATTTGGCTATATTTACTTTGCAACAATTTCAAATCTCGGACTTATTGATGCAAATATTACAGGAAAGGATTTTGTTGGTGCTTTATCAGGTTATGCTTGGTCGTCAAATTTTTCCCAGTGTTTTTCTGATGGTAATGTGTATGGAACAACTTATGTTGGTGGATTAATAGGTTATTTAAGTAATTCTTCATCAACTAATGATTCATACAGCACTGCAAATGTTGATGGGTTTTCG
This sequence comes from Bacteroidota bacterium, assembly GCA_018335675.1. GTDB lineage: Bacteria > Bacteroidota > Bacteroidia > Bacteroidales > UBA7960 > PWND01. Next base: position 30,951 of record JAGXRQ010000074.1, read on the forward strand.
TATCTTGGAGGCCTTTGCGGGGTTAGTAATGGATCTTCTATAAATAGATGCTACAGTAAAGGTCAAGTTTTAGGTGATAATAATGTTTCCGGCTTAGTTTCCGGCTTCAGTCCCGGTGCTAGTTTCTCATACTGGGATATGGAATCATCAGGTCTTATTTCATCATCCGGAGGTATTGGCCAGGTTACTGAAGATATGATGCTTTCTTCTAGTTTTGTGGGTTGGGATTTTTTGGATACATGGAGTATTGTTGAAGGTGTTACTTACCCTTTCCTTCTATGGCAGGGTGCTCCTGGAGATCATAACTTTAAACCTCTTTTTGCAGGGGGGGCTGGTACCCTTATAAACCCATACTTAATTGAAACTCCATCTCATCTGTCAAATATGAGGATAGTTCTGGCTGATAATGTTGATAGAATTTACTTCCGACAAATTGCAGATATTGACCTAAATGTTGCCCCATATAATGAAGGACAAGGTTGGATTCCAATAGGTGAAACTCATTCCTCAGTTATAAATTTCGAATATGATGGTAACGGTTATAGTATAACCAAGATTTATATCAATAACGAATTTGGCCTTGCACAAGGATTGTTTAGCTGGATTGAAGATGCAAACATAAATAATGTTAGAATGACAGTAGCAAGTATTTATAGCGGTGATTATGCTGGTATTTTAGCAGGAAGGGTATGGCTTAGCAATATTGGTAATTGCACTTTTGAGGGGGTAGTCATAGGTAATAGTAATTTAGGTGGTATTTCAGGTGAAGTGAATACTATTTTTGTTTCTAGAACTAATACAGATATTGAGATTACAGCATCTTCTGAATCTATAGGAGGGTTTTTTGGCATGGCTTATGATGCTTCTATTATGGAATCCTTTAGCACTGGGACTATAACAGTTTCAGAAGTTCCTGGGTTTGGAAGGGCAGGAGGAATAATTGGAACTGCACACGGTCCTGGAGCTGTTATAGAGAATGCTTATAGTACTGTTACTCTTAGATATACTGTTCTACCTCAGTCATACATTAGTGTTGGTGGTATTGTGGGGCATTTAGAAGAAGGTAGTATAAATAATTGTTATAGCGTTGGCAAAATACTTGAATCTGGATTGGGAGGAGGTTTAATTGGTGTACAAATTAATGCAACAATTTCCAACTCTTACTGGGATATGCAAACTTCAGGTCAGACAGCATCAGCAGGAGGAACAGGGCTGCAATATTATGCTATGACACAGCAAAGCAATTTTTTTGGTTGGGATTTTATTGACACATGGGATATAATTGAAAATGATACCTATCCTTTCTTGAAATGGCAAGGATCACCGGCTGCACATAATTATCCTAAGATATTCTCCGGAGGAAAAGGAACTGAAACAGAACCTTTTGAGATAGCTGCTCTTAAAGATTTGAAATTCTTAAGTGAAAACTTTATTTTCTGGGATAAATATTTTATTCAAACAGCCGATATTAATGCTTCTGCAACGATTAACTGGAACTTTGATGAAGGTATTGATGCATATCTCGGATTTTCTCCAATTGGAACGTTTGGAACTCCATTTACAGGCTCCTATGATGGTGCCGGATTTTTTATCTCTGATTTATTCATTAATAGGGCAGAAGATGATTTATATATTGGATTCTTTGGAGGTACAAATGGTGCAACAATTACAGGGATAAATCTTTTATCTGTAAACGTTATTGGCTCAGGGCATTCCGGAGCATTGATTGGTAATGCAAATTCAACAAATATTTCCAATTGTCATGTTTCAGGTGTTGTGAGCTACGGAGGCGCAGTACAAGAGGATTATTTTGGAGGTTTGGTTGGTCGCGCTGAGTCAACAGAGATTCTTAATTCATCTTCCGCATGTGATCTTAATGCTCCAATTTCTTCAAGCATTGGGGGGTTGGCTGGAGGACTGTTTAATACCTCGAGTGTTACCGGCTCAAATGCAACAGGCATTATTACAGGCTATAATTACGTTGGAGGCTTGGTTGGAAACCTTTATGAATCAAATATCCTGAACTCATATTCAACCTCTATGGTTGTTGGTAATCAGGATGTTGGCGGGTTTGTTGGCATTAGTTCTATTGATGCAAACAGCGGTCAAATAAAAAACTCTTATGCTTCTGGTGATGTGCAGGGTGAATATAATGTTGGTGGGTTTGTTGGTCAGATATATCAAGTTGACATTTCAGATTCTTATTCTACAGGCAAAGTCGTAAGAACTCAATTTGAAAATACTGCATTTGGTGGGTTTATTGGATACAACGTGCAGGGTAATGTTATACGGTGTTATTCAGTTGGTGCTGTTTATAGCTCTCCTGGCGTTATTTGGAATGAAGGTGGTTTTAGTGATAAAGGTTTTGTTGGTGGTGTAATAGGTGGTTCTATGATATTAAATTATTGGAATACTGAACAATCTCAACAATTCACGCCCATAGGCTCATATGCAACCGGCTTATCTAATAATGATATGACTCAACAGCCAAGCTTTGTCACATGGGATTTCACCCTAACTTGGCAAATTCAAAATGGAATTTCATTTCCATACTTATTGTGGCAAGGCGCACCGGGTTCTCATAATTTTCCGATTATTAAAAAATCAATTGAAATTGAATAAATCATAAAAATATTTTAATCATGAAAAACAAACTGCTATTATCGAAAATATTGACACTTGTGATAGTGCTTATTTCAGTTTCTGCATTAGCTCAAATACCTCAGAAAATGAGTTATCAGGCTGTAGTTAGAGATTCTGATAATAAAATAGTGGCCGGCTCTAATGTTGGTGTCAGAATTAGTATTCTAAAAGGTGCAGTACCGGTGTATGTCGAAACTCATCTTATACAATCTAATGAGAATGGACTTATTTCTCTTGAGATTGGCGGAGGAAATACAAATGATGATTTTTCGGCAATTCAATGGTTTGATGGAATATTCTATCTTAAAACGGAGTTTGATATTGCAGGCGGAACATCTTATCAGATTTCAGGAACAAGCCAACTATTAAGTGTGCCATATGCATTGCATTCTAAAACTTCCGAAAGTATTCCGGAAGGTCAAAATGTTGGTGATATGCTATATTGGGATGGAACAAAATGGGCAATTCTGCCTGTTGGTAACGACCGTACAGCTTTAATACTTTGTAATGGTATTCCATCTTGGGGCGGCTGTGATGAGGATGGCGAACCTATTCTAATTGTTGATAATAGATATGGTGATGAAGTTCTTGCTGTGTATGGATCCGGCGTTGTGGTTAATATACCCTATTCTGATGGCCAGAAATCTGGTCGCGGTGGTTTTGCTGTAGGCGGCTTTACTACTGAAAAAGAAGGATTTCAGGATTTTCTGCTTGTAACTACTGATTCTGTCAGAGTTTATGTTAAGGATGATAGCCCTGATAGATCTGGTAGGGGTGGTTTTGCTGTGGGTGGATTTACTTCTGAAAAAGATATAATGGCAGATGATTATTTTAGAGTAACCAATGATTCAATTTTCGTTTCAACACCATTAATTGCAGAAGGGAATATTCAAATTACAGGTGACCTTAATATAGGAGGTAACATTATTAACAAACCAATTGTTAGCACTAATGACGCTTACATAGAAGATTTTGTTACTGTTCATGCTAATATTATTGATGATGGAGGTGGGGAAATTATTGAAATAGGTTTTTATTACGGATTATCTGCGACTCAAAATAGCAATTGGGTTAAACACATTGTTGACTTAATTTATTTATCTGACGGGTTTTTCTTTGCAACTATTGAATTCTCAGACTTATTGCCGGAGACCACTTATTATATAAGAGCATTTGCAAGAAATTCAGCAGGATTTGGAGTGGGAGAAATATTAAGTTTCGAAACTCCTGAAGGCCAAGGTCCAGGCACTGTAGTTGATGAAGACAATAATGTTTATCAAACATTATTTATTGGTGGAAATAGATGGATGGTTGAGAATTTAAGAACTACAAAATATAATGATGGATTTCCAATTACCACTGGTCTTAATAATACTGAGTGGATGGAAGCATCAACAGGCGCTTATTCAATATATCCTCACGAAAGTATATTTCCAACTCAGGACGAAATGATGCAAGCATACGGAGTGTTATATAATTGGTTTACTATTGAAACAAATATGCTATGTCCCATTGGATGGAGAGTTCCAACTCTAAGTGATTGGAATATGCTTCTTTACGCAGTTGGAGGTCCGGGTGTTGCCGGAAGAGAGCTTAAAAGCACTAGAACTGAGCCTGAGTTGCACCCTAGGTGGAATGCGGGAAATATTGCAACTAATAGTGTTGACTTTTCTACTCTGCCCGCCGGATATAGAAATTTTGAAGGTCTTTATTTCGGATTGGGCAGTAGCGCCACATATTGGGCAGCAGATGATATTGGGTCTACGGAAACTTTTGCCCTTAATTTTGCATTTAATTTTATTGATATTGCACAGCAAATATTTCTAAAAACATCTGGCTACAGTGTTAGATGTGTCAAAAACAATAAGTAAAAAATTATCATATCATAAAACCAAAGAAAATGAAAACAAAAGAAAAATTCTTAATTAATTTGCTGATTTGCATTTTTTTAAGTGCCTTTTGCTCAGTATCAACGTTCTCTCAAGCACCTGATCAAATTAGTTATCAGGCTGTTGTTAGGGATGCAAATAGTAATTTAGTTGTTAATTCAAATATCGGTATTAGGATTAGTATTCTAAAAGATGCAAACGATGGAGCTTCAGTATATACTGAAACTCAAATCGCAGAATCTAATGATAATGGATTAATTTCCATTGCCGTCGGCTCTGGTAGCTCTTCTGATGTATTTTCTAATATTGATTGGTCAGATGGTCCATATTTTATAAAAACAGAAATTGACAAAAATGGTGGAACAAACTATACTATAACTGCTGTAAGCCAATTACTTAGTGTTCCATACGCTATTCACTCTAAAACAGCCGAAAATGTTCCAATTGGTGGAGGATTGGGAGATTTATTGTATTGGGATGGCACCGAATGGGCTCCTATTTCTCCTGGAAAAAACAGAACTGCACTGATATTATGTAATGGTGTTCCTAAATGGGGTGGATGCGACGACAGTGATAAACCAATTTTTAGAGTCGAAAATAAAAATGACATTAATGTTCTTGCTGTTTATACCGATGGTGTAGTTATTACAGCTGATGAAACTATTGGTAATAAATCCGGTCGAGGCGGCTTTGCAGTTGGAGGGTTTACTACTAACAAAGAAGATTTTCAAGATTTTCTGGTTATTAATCAAGATTCCGCAAGGGTATATATTAGGGAAGAAAATGATGCCGACAAATCCGGTCGAGGAGGCTTTGCTGTTGGCGGGTTTACTACTAACAAAGAAGGTGGTATTGATCTCTATTTTCAGGTTACAAGCGATACTACATATGTGTCTACTACCTTATTTGCGGGCGGGGATTTATCTGTTTCAGGCGATGTGAATTTAGGTGGGTCTATTTCCAGCGTTCCAGTAGTGGAAACTATTGCTGCTTCTGGAATTACAAGCATTTCAGCCAATTTAGGTGGTGTTGTAGTTGCTGATAACGGAAGTTTCGTTTTTGAAAGGGGAATCTATTACAGTGTATTGCCTGATCCGATTAATACAGGCATTAAGATACCAATGGGTGAGGGCTTAGGTACATTTCTAGATAATGTGTTAGGATTATCTCCAGGCACTAATTATTATTTTGTTGCTTATGCAACAAATTCCAAGGGAATAGCCTATGGTACTGTAATTTCATTTATGACTTTAGTCTCAAAAGAATAGTTAAGAGTATTACTTTACTTCCTCGTTTCTAAAAATGTTGATTATGAACAATCTGCTAATTTGGTTGTTTCTCGCTTGTGTGTTTTTTTTAATTCCACCTGAAATGAAATTTAATAAACTAACAAGCGAGGAAGAAAGGGTTATCGTTTATAAGGGCACTGAAATGCCTTTTAAAGGCGAGTATTATAAACATAAAGCTGTCGGTATTTATAAGTGTAAAAGATGTAATGACCCTCTGTATTTATCGTCCGATAAATTTGATGCTAATTGTGGTTGGCCTTCTTTTGATGATGAAATCACCGGAGCAGTTAAAAAACTAATTGATGCTGACGGTAGAAGAACTGAAATAGTTTGCGCAAATTGTGATGCTCATCTCGGTCATGTTTTTATTGGGGAAGGATTTACCGATAAAAATACACGACACTGTGTAAATTCAATATCAATGATATTTGAATCTTATGAAGTATCTGACACAGCTATATTTGCGGCTGGTTGTTTTTGGGGCGTTGAGTATTATTTTAAAAAACTTTCAGGTGTAAAGGAAGTTACTTCCGGTTATATTGGAGGGAAAACTGACAATCCATCATATCAGGAGGTTTGCACCGGAGAAACTGGTCACGCCGAAGCAGTTAAAGTTGTTTATGATTCTGAAAAAGTAAGCTACGAAAAATTAGTTAAATATTTTTTTGAAATCCACAACTTCGAGCAGTTAAACCGACAAGGCCCTGATATTGGCACTCAGTATCGTTCTGCGATTTTTGTTGAAAATGAATTTCAGAAATATCAGGCTCAAAGAATCATAGAGATATTAAAATCTAAAGGGTATAAAGTAGTTACCACTATAGAAGATGCAAACGTGTTTTGGAAAGCTGAAAATTACCATCAGGATTATTACTTTAAAAAAGGCTCAACTCCTTATTGCCATTCTTATAAGAAGATTTTTTAAAGGCATTTTTCAATACTTTCCCATAAAAGCGTTGCAGCTTTCTCCCAGGTGTATTTGATTCTTTGAATGCGACCTTTCTCTATTAAGGAGTTTCTTAAATCTTTATCATCGACCATTTTTATTAAAGCCTGGCTAATAGATTCAATCGAATATGGGTCGATGAGAATTGCTGCATCTCCTGATACCTCTGGCATTGAAGTAATGTTTGACGTAATTACAGGTACATCGCAATTCATCGCCTCTACTATTGGAATTCCAAAACCCTCAAATGTGCTGGGATATACCATCGCCAAAGCTGCTGCAGTTATTCTCCCAAGATCCTTTCGCGATTGCCTGCCAATAAAAAGCACTCTTTCTTTATACTCCATATTTTGAAAACTGCTATTATAGCATTTGGTTGAAAACATTGGTGTGCCGGCAATTACAAGCTTAACGTCGTTTTTAGTTTCTTTACAAAAATTATCAAATGCTTCTAATAATCTTGATATATTCTTTCTTGGATTTAATGCTCCTACAAACAAAAAATAATCTGAACCCCCTGTAATTTCTTTTTTTATGGAATCCTTCTCTTGACTGTTAAGAGGTATAAATTCTTCACTGGCACCATTGCAAAGTACATCTACTTTTTCAGGAGTTATTTTGTATGTTTTAACTATGTCATTTTTTGAAAATTCTGATACAGTTCCTAGTCTGCAACAATCCTTTATGTATTTAGGCATAAACCACTGATAAAACTTTCTTTCAAAGTACGGCACGTTTTCAGGGAAATGAACAAAATTAATGTCGTGAACAACAATATATGATTTTATTGATTTTGGAACATTAAACCCATCCGGCGATATAAAAAGATCAATCTTATGCCTCCTGAGTATTGGTGGAATTAAAATCCTAAACCATAAATACCATAAAAATGGATGCCTGCAAGGAATTTTTGTATATACAGCTTTTACATTATCTGAAAAGACAAAGTCTTTGTCATACGGCCTGTCGAAAATAAAAAGAAAGTTGTGCTCGGGATGAGCTTTAACAACTCTTTTTATTGTTTCGTATGTAAACCAGCCTATTCCTTCCATCTTGTCTCTCAGTAGTAGGCGAGTATTAACGGCAATGTTCATTATTGTGTATATTAAATCAACCTTATTTCGCAAAAGTGCAACTTTTTTTTTAAAATTGTACTATAATTAACTCATTTCAATAAAGCCTAAAAATCGTTTTTCAACCAAACATAGTTTTATGTTATTTGTTTAATTATAAAACACCATAATTCTCAACCTCAGCCTTAACCTTAATTTTAATCTTAATCTTAACCAAATGTCTGATAAAAGAATAAAAATAGCAAAACTCGGAGTTTCAGGGATGAACTGTACTAATTGCGCTTTGGGTGTTAAAAGGTCTTTAGAAAAAGCGGGTTATAAAGATGTTAGTGTTGAATTTGCATCTGAAGAGGCAACATTTTCAATTAGCAATGAAGATGAAATTCAAAATGCCAAACAAATTATATCTTCTTTAGGATATAAGGTTTGGGAAAATAATGGTAAAGAAGAAAAACCCAAAGGCTGGTCTTCTATTGAAAAGAAATTTTGGTTTACAGCTGTATTCACAATTCCATTGGTATTAGCAATGTTTTTACCTTGGGGATTTATGCATAATGATATTTTTCAGCTTGGGCTTACTATCCCTGTTTTTATAGTTGGGTTTTCTCACTTTGGCAAAAGCGCATACTATTCTATAAAGTCTGGTGTAACAAATATGGATGTACTTATATTTATGGGAACTACAGCGGCTTTTGTTTATAGCTTGATAGGTACAATTAACGGACTAGGACACGATTACCTCTTCTATGAAACTTCTGCCAGTATTATCTCTTTGGTTCTTCTCGGAAATATGCTCGAACATAAAGCAGTTAATAAGACAACTTCCGCAATTGATGATTTGATTAGCCTTCAGAAAAATACTGCAAAAATCATTACTCAGGAAATGCACGAAGGAGCTGAATCAATTGAAGAAGTGGATGCTGCTCTTGTGAAAAAAGGTGATAAAGTTTTAGTAAACTCCGGCGATAAAATTCCTGTTGATGGAATTGTCTATTGGGGAGGGGGTAGCATTGATGAAAGTATGATTTCCGGCGAAAGTATTCCTGTAGATAAAACAAAAGGGATGAACGTTGTTGCGGGAACTATTTTAGTAAGTGGAAATATTAAAGTTGAAACTACAGCCTCCGGAAACAAAACAGTTTTAGCCCAAATTATTGATATGGTAAAAACTGCTCAAAAAGATAAACCTAAATTGCAAAATCTTGCAGATAAAATCAGTAGTATTTTTGTTCCTCTGGTTTTGGGAATAGCTATATTGACATTCGTTGGATGGTTCTTTGTGGGAAGCCTCGAATTTAAGGATGCTTTGATGAGAAGTATTGCTGTTTTGGTTATCGCTTGCCCTTGTGCACTCGGATTAGCAATTCCTACTGCTGTTGTTGTAGGACTTGGACGAACGGCAAAAAACGGCATTTTGCTTAAAGGTGCCTCTGGTTTCGACAAACTTAATAATATAAATGCTGTTGTTTTTGATAAAACAGGAACTCTTACATCAGGAAATTTTTTCATCAGAAATATTAATTCATACAATTATGATGTTGAGGAAATAAAGAAAATTCTTTATAGTCTTGAAAAACACTCATCTCATCCAATTGCAAATGCAATTGTTAAGGAGTTGAAAGGAACTAAAGAAATTAAAGTTCAATCAGTTGAAGAGATAAGGGGAGTTGGAATTAGTGCTTCAGATGTTGAAGGAAATTTATACTCGGTTGGTTCTTTTAGCATAGCTAATCATTTGACACAGGAAAGCAATCACAATATTTATGTAATAAGGAATAATGATTTAATTGCAACAATCGACATTCAGGATGAAATAAAACCGGAAGCTGAACGCGCTATTATTTATTTGAAAACAAGAGGAATAAAGCCAATTATGCTTAGTGGAGATAAAGAACTAAGATGCAAGGAAGTTGCAGATAAATTAGGAATTGAAGAGTATTATTCTGAGAAAATGCCTTCAGAGAAGCTTGAAATTATCGATAAAATATCTCTGCATTATAAAGTTGCTATGGTTGGAGACGGCATTAATGATGCTCCTGCGCTTGCAAAAGCATACGTAGGAATTAGTATGAGCAACGCAACACAAATTGCTGTAAATACGGCAGAAGTAGTTTTGCTAAAAGGTGATTTGTCATTAATGGCAAATGCATTCCATATTTCAGGATTAACTCAGCGTACAATTAAAGAAAATTTATTCTGGGCATTCTTTTATAATGTTGCGTCTATTCCATTGGCAGTTATTGGTCTTCTAACTCCCATAGTTGCAGCTGCTGCTATGGCAATTTCTGATGTTATTGTTGTTTTTAATTCTTTAAGGTTGAAAAGGCGCCGAAGAAAAATCAAATAATGATTGGTGTAAAAAAATTTAGAGACGCCATGCTTGGCGTCTCTAAAACAATTATTTATTGAAAATAAAATATTCAATTAACCATTCATAGATAATAGAAATTCTCCATTATCTTTTGTGTGTTTTATTCTCTCAAGTAAAAACTCCATTGCCTCAAGAGGAGTCATATCAGCCATGAATTTTCTTAAAACCCAGATTCTATTCATGATATCCTTATCAATAAGAAGATCTTCTCTCCTCGTTCCGGATGCAACAATGTCAATAGCAGGGAAAATACGTTTGTTAGAAATTTTTCTATCGAGTTGTAGTTCCATGTTGCCTGTTCCTTTAAACTCTTCGAAAATAACTTCATCCATTTTTGATACTGTATCAATAAGTGCTGTGGCAATAATTGATAGTGAACCTCCATTTTCAATATTACGTGCAGCTCCAAAAAATCTTTTAGGTTTGTGTAATGCATTAGCGTCAACACCACCCGACAATACCTTACCTGAAGCAGGAGCAACTGTGTTAAATGCTCTTGCTAAACGTGTAATACTGTCAAGTAAAATTACAACATCATGTCCGCATTCAACCATTCTTTTTGCTTTTTCCAGCACTATATTAGAAATCTTAACATGTCTTTCTGCAGGCTCGTCAAATGTTGATGCAATAACCTCCGCTTTAACATTACGTGCCATTTCAGTAACCTCTTCAGGTCGCTCGTCAACTAGCAGAACTATCAAATAAACTTCCGGATGGTTGGCTGCAATTGCATTGGCAATATCTTGCAATAATATCGTTTTACCGGTTTTTGGTTGGGCAACAATTAATCCACGCTGTCCCTTGCCAATTGGGGCAAACATATCAATTACCCTTACCGACATTGGAGCATTATAGTGTCCTGTTATGTTAAATTTCTCTTCTGGGAATAGTGGTGTAAGAAAATCGAATGGAACTCTGTCGCGAACTTCAGCGGGGTTTCTTCCGTTTATTTTTTCAACTTTTATAAGTGGAAAATATTTTTCATTTTCTTTTGGAGGTCTTATGCCACCATTAACAGTATCTCCCGTTTTCAAGCCGAATAGCTTGATCTGGCTTTGAGAAACATAAATATCATCGGGTGAGTTAAGGTAATTATAGTCAGATGACCTTAAAAACCCATAACCATCAGGCATTATCTCAAGAACTCCTTCAGCAGAAATTATTCCATCAAACTCATATACGTGCTCATTTGTTCTTCTCTCAGTCTTATGCCTAAAAGTACCTTGTTCTTTTGGGTCGGTTCTTTGTTGCGCTCCTTCTTTGTCTGGGTTTATTTCTCTTGATTCAACAGGTTTTTCAGATTCAACAACATTTTCCTTTGTTTCGGTAAAGTCTGTTACAATCGCAATTTCTCCTTCATCAAATAATGTTGTTGGAACCTCAAACATAGGATCCTCTATTTTTGCCTTTGGTTTGTTTTCTTTATTTTCAGACTTTTCTACGTTTTTCCATGAATTAGGGTTAGATGCAGGTTTCTCTTTGGTGTCTTTATCTTTGAAATCCTTACCTTTAATATCTTTTTCTTCATTATCTGGCTTAGCTTTTATCCTCTCTCTTGGAGTATTCCGCATATTGTCTTTTTTGAACTTATCGTTACGGTGACCTTGTTTTTTTTGCTCATTTTTAAGAATTTCAGCAGAAGGGTTTAATGCTTGAGCATCAAGTATTTTGTAAATAAGGTCTTCCTTCTTTAATGAATCAACCTTCTTTATATCAAGAGTTTTGGCAATTTCTTTTAGCTCTGATAAAAGTTTGTTGTTAAGTGTAATAATGTCGTACATGTTTTTTTATTAATGATTTTAATTTATAGACAAATTCTAAGTTGTATAGCAGCAATAAGAATGCAATATATGTTTTTGGATTATATAAAAACTAACCACCTGACCCCACAAATTTTCGGAAAAATATTTTGATTTTTTACTAAGAATAAAGCTTTGAATGTTTAATGCAGAAATTCGAGGCAAATATAAGTATTATAAAAATAACAAAAAAATAAATGTGTTTTTTTGAAAAAAAATATGACTTTTGAAGGAGTAATAATGAATGTGTTTTATAAATATAATGGAATTATGAATAAAGAGATTTTTATAGAAAAAGCAACCGGGGAAAAACAGATATTTGATCGACAAAAGCTTTATAATTCTCTCAATAGGGCAGGTGCCTCTGAAGTTGTTATAGAAAAAGTGATTTCTGAAATACTTGATAATCTGTATAATGGGATTTCTACAAGGGAAATATATAAAGATGCATTTAGACTTTTAAAAAAATATAAGAGCTCAAATGCAGCTAGATATAGCTTGAAAAAGGCTATAATGGAATTGGGACCAACTGGTTACCCATTCGAAGTGTTTGTTTCTCACATACTAGCAAAACTGGGATTCTCAGTGGAGGTTGGGAAGATAGTGCAAGGTAAATGCATAACCCATGAAGTTGATGTTATTGCATCTGCAAATAATACTCAGTATCTGGTAGAGTGTAAATATTATAATAGTTTGGGCAAATATGCAAATGTTCAAGTGCCTCTCTATATTAGAAGCAGGGTTGATGATATTGTTGCATACAGAAAGAATCTTCCGGAATTTAAGGATACAAATTTTTTTGGTTGGGTAGTTACTAATACTAGGTTTACTGATGATGCTTTGAAGTATGGATTGTGCGCTGGCTTGAATCTCTTAGGATGGGACATTCCCAAAAACAAAGGGCTGAAAGACCTGATTGAAAAATCTGACCTTTTTCCAATAACAGTTCTAACCAATCTTAATAAAAAAGACAAATCATTTCTGCTTAATAAGGAAGTAATTCTATGCAAACAACTTATAGATTCGCCTGAAACTTTAGACGAATTAAATGTGAGTACAGCAAAAAAGAAACAAATTCTTGGTGAATTGAAGGACCTTATGAATTACTAAGTGTTGAATCTTGTTTTTCTATTCTTTCCTCATTAGTCCCAATGGATCAACAAATGGACCAACGGAGTATGTTTCGTCTTCATCAAACTCTGCATAAGGTATTATATTTAAAACCGGTATGTCAGATTTGTCAATAATTTGTTCGGCAAAGTTTTGTCCAAGTATTTCTGAAAACTTACTTGACCTTTTAGCAACTACTATAATTATGTCGGCATTATTTTTATTAGCATAATCAAGGAACTTAGATTCCGCATTTGTTTTTGATACATGTAAAATTTCACTCTGAATTTTAATTCCTGTGTTTTCTATATGAGATGCAACATTCTTAATTAATGCTTCTTTCTCAATTTTGTAAACACTCCCTTTGGAATGTAAAAATCCGGTTAAATGTATCGTTGATCCAAAATACCTTGCAAAATCGATGGCCTTAAACACTTTCTGAGTGCTTTCATGCTCTATGCTAAGTGGTATAATAATGTTATTTATGTTATTTTTGGGAAAATCGTTTTTCACTACAAGAACAGGCACTTTTGAGCTTTTCACCACTTTAAATGCATTGCTGCCCATAATGTGCTGAAGACCTTTCTTTCCATGAATACCCATAATAATCAAATCTGCTGAAATTTCACTTGCAGTTTCTGTGATTACATCATATATGCTACCTGTTTCAGCAATGAAAGATGTAATAACACCAGATCTTTTATGAATGGAATGAGCAGTTTGTTCTAATGAGGTTTCAATATCTTTTTTCTCGCTGTCTTTTATATTCTCTTTCAAAACATTCAAAAGGCAAATGTTCTTCCCTGATTTTTTTGCTATTTCAGTTGCATAATTAATAGCATAATTTGCCTCACGTGTAAAGTCTATTGGAACTAGCAGGGAATTTGATTTTATCAAAACTTCAGATAAATATCTTACGCCTTTAGAGATTAAGTAATCATTAATGCTTTTAAGAAGTGCAGCCTTCTCATTCTTTGAAGAAATTTCGTTAATGTGAAGTACACCTATTACGTGCACCAAACAGTCAAAAGCTTTTGCAAACTTTATTGCTTTATTTACTTTCTCTATTCTTTCATGTGGGAAGTTGATAGGAACAACAATGTGATTATCACTGATATCTAAGTGGGTTTTCTTAACAACCATAACTGGCACAGCAGAATTTCGAATTACAGTATATGCAAAGCCACTGGTTATATGCTCAACTCCTTGTCTTCCATGGAAACCAATAACCATCATTCCGGCAGATATCTCGCTTACTGTATCAGTTATTACATCAAATATACCTCCGATTTTAATTAAATATGAAATTTCAACCCCGTGTCTTTTATGAGCTTCTTCTGCAATATGTTTCAGTTGATGCTCAACCTTTTCTTTTGTCGATTCTTTAGTGTTCTTTCCAATTACGTGAAGCAGACAAATTTTCCTTTCCACGTTTTTTGCTAACTCAATAGCATGCTCGAGAGCTTTTGCAGCAACAGGTGTAAAATCTGTTGGAACAAGAATCGTCTTAGGCTTTATTAATATGTCGGCTTTAACATTAATTCCTTCTTTCTTAATCTTATCTGCAATTTTTTGTAATACTGATTCCTTTTTTTCTCTCGAAACAATTGTGTCGTATAGGCTGCTTTTAGAAAACAATACACCTGTAACGTGAACGGCACATTTAATAACTGAAGCAAACTTTATCGACAGCTCAACTGCGGGATGAACGTCTTGAGTAAAATCTACAGGTACTACTATAGTTCCTTCTTCAGGAGTTTCATGGCATTTCTTTACTACCATTACCGGCACTTGTGAACTGCATATTACATTATATGCAAAACTTCCAAGGATATCTTTGTCTTTATGTGTTCCATGAATTCCTATCACTATTAATTCAGCTGATACCTCACTTACAGTGTTTGTTATTGCACTGAATATGCTTCCTTCCTTAATATGATATGTTATTCTAACATCAAATTTCTTACTGTGCTTTTCGGATAATCTTGACAATTGATCCTCTATATGTTGTTTTTCTTCGTTAGATGCATTTTTGCTAACAACATGCAATAGGCAAACATTCAAGTCGAATTTTGAAGCTATTTCCAACGAATTCATTATGGCACAATCTGCAATTGAAGTGAAATCTGTTGGTACTAATATAGTATTTTTTCCTGTGGCTGACATATATTGTATTGTTTTCGTTGAACAATTATGCTGATTAGTCTTGATTATGTGTTATAAAGTTAGTGATTTTTTATTCGCTGAAATATGCTTTTTGATTATTTTATCAAATATAATTTAAAATTTGTAACATTACATTTAAACTTGTTAATTATCCTGCAAAACTTTTTCTAATTTTGTTGTGATAATAAAAACTAATTTGTTAATAAATAACACTACAATGATACAAAGAGTTCAAACCATTTATCTGATAATTATAAAAGTATTCGTTCTGCTGTTCTTGTTTGCTCCTGTTGGAGAAGTAAGTAGTAATTCAAGTTTTGCTAGCTTCAGTATTATGAAAATCAATACATCTGATAGTTTTGAATTTCAGATACAAGATTCATGGCATAGATATACAGTAATTGCTTTAGCTGCAATGATTATGGTTCTTACTTTAATAATTGTTTTCTCATATAAAAATCGCAGAAAACAAATTAAATTCAACCAGATGAATCTATTGCTTCATATACTTATGATATCAATGACATTCTTTTATGTTGATTTTATTAAAGCTCAAACCGGAATGGTTTTTAATTTCGGATTAGCAATTGCATTTCCACTAGTATCAATTATTTTAATACTTATTGCAAACCGGGCAATTAGAAAAGATGAAAAACTGGTAAGGTCAGCTGATAGATTGAGATAATATCTATTATTTTAGATTACTTTTTCTCTTTATAATATCTCATTTCGAGATATTTACTGGTAAATCCGAGCTTTTCATACAAAAACCTGGCTGGGTTATTTTGTTCAACATGTAGCTTAATGTCACCTTCGGCATGCTCAAATGTTTTAAGCATTAATTCTTTACCTAAGCCTTTACCCCTGTATTCTTTATGCACAGCTATATATACAAGAATGTTTTCAGGTATATAACCAGACATTCCGGTTTTGTTAACTATAACAGCTCCTGCGATTTTTCCATTATCACGAGCAACAACAATGAATCCGCCAAATTTTGTTTTATCATCCATTGCAAAAATGATACATCTCATTATCGCCTGATAATTATCTCCAAACTCATCAAGATGTTTAAATAAGAAATCTGCTACTTCTTTTTGCTGTGAGTCATTTAGCTTTTTGGTTTTGGGGGAGAAAAATTCAAAAATCATAATTAAGTTTTTTTATTAATAATAACAGTAAACTTGTTTATATGCAAATATACAATAAAATAACCCGTTTCAAGTGTTTTTGTTCAATAAATTGATTAGTTTCTGTAAGAATGGATATATGTAGAAATTGTTTTTATTTACTTTTGTAATAAAAAAATTGGAATATCATTGGGGAGATAATCGACGATATAATTCATTTTCCGGCTGGTGCAAGAAAAGGTTTGGCCAACGTATTCAAAAGGTTTCTATTAATGCCGGATTTTCATGCCCAAATCGTGATGGGAAAATAAGTACAGGCGGTTGTACTTTTTGCAATAATGAGGCATTTAACCCTGTTTCATCATACTCTGAAAAAGGAGAATCTGTTACTTCGCAAATTAATAAAGGATTGCTTTTTCTAAAAGAAAGGTACAAAAGAGCTGCAATGTTTGTTGCATATTTTCAGGCCTACAGCAACACATATAAAAGTCTTGATGAGTTAAAAATTGTTTATTCAGAAGCATTAAAGCATCCTGATATTTCAGGTATTGTTGTGGGAACTAGACCTGATTGTATTGATGTAGAAAAATTGAAATACCTTAAAGAGTTATCGAAAGAGTATTTTGTATCTATTGAGTATGGAGTGGAATCTTGCTATGATAAAACCCTTAATTTAATAAATCGTGGACACGATTTTCAAACTTCTGTAAAAGCTATTAAGCAAACTTCTGAGATGGGAATCCACACAGGTGCTCATTTTATTATTGGACTTCCTGGTGAAACTAAGGCAGAAATCTTAAATCAAATTCCTGTAATTTCTGAACTTCCACTCAATTCTCTCAAATTTCATCAGCTACAGATTGTTAAGGATACAAAAATTGCAGACCAATATTTGCAAAACCCTAAGGATTTTATGTTTTTTGAACTTCCTGAATATGTTGATTTTATGGTTGATATAATTGAAAGATTAAATCCAAGTATAGCAATTGAAAGATTGTCAGGTGAAGTTCCTCCACGATTTAATCTTGGAAAAAGATGGGGATTGATTAGAAGCGACCAAATAATAAAAATGATTGAAAAAAGGCTGGAAGAAAGAAATACCTGGCAGGGAAAACTTTATAATAAAGAAATTGTTGGATAGAATAATTTATTGTGCAGTTTCTTTTTTAGGTT
The DNA here is from genome assembly GCA_018335675.1 of Bacteroidota bacterium. Lineage (GTDB taxonomy): Bacteria > Bacteroidota > Bacteroidia > Bacteroidales > UBA7960 > PWND01. Next base: position 48,540 of record JAGXRQ010000074.1, read on the forward strand.
GGGGCAAATTATATATTTTTGAAGCTTAAAACCGTAGTATTTGTTTAGTTTAGATTTTTTATACATAGAAAATCACTACTGAACGACTAAAAAAAAATAGGGGTTAATCCCCGAAGGTTTCACCCCATGTTGTAAGTTTGCTTTGCGAACAACAAACAACATGAGCAAAAATACGGAAATAAAATTTGTCGGACAGCCGATTTTCAAACAAGTAATAAGTCTTATTGATGCGATTGGTATCAAAAGCATAGTGAAGAAGCATAATGCAGATCATTATTACAAGGC
>JAGXRQ010000075.1 GCA_018335675.1 Bacteroidota bacterium
TGTCCTTAGTGCTTTCTTAGTGTACTTTGTGGTTTTCTTTTTTCTTTCAACACGAAGAGCACAAAGTATTTCACAAAGTTCACAAAGGCTATTAAATCAAGCACTTTTCTTTCTGTCCTTAGTGCTTTCTTAGTGTACTTTGTGGTTTTCTTTTTTCTTTCAACACGAAGAGCACAAAGTATTTCACAAAGTTCACAAAGATTATTTAATTAACACACTTTGCTCTCAGCCCTTCGCCCTTCGCCTCATCACTTAGCTGTTAGCACTTCATATCCGTATGGGTTTACAGTTACTGAAATACTGTTATTATTTGCATTAATTGATGAACCAAAATTTGCTGCGAAAACCGACTTTGCAAATCTGTTTGGCAAATCAATAGTTATTGTTTGCGCTTCTGCTGCTTTGTTGAAAAACACAATTGCCTGATTTTCAAAGTAAGACCTAGAGTAAACATATACATCATCGGTAACTTTTAGTGTTTGAAAATCTCCATAAATAAAAGCAAGGTTAGAAGTTCTTAAATTGCAAAGTTTAGTTGCATTTTCTCTTACTTTTAATTCGTCAGGTGTAAGATTATCAAACTTCATTGGTCTGCGGCTATCAGGATCTCCTGCTCCGGGAAGTCCAATCTCATCTCCGTAATAAATTACCGGCACCCCTGGAATTGTCATTATAAAAGCAGTAATCTGCGAAAGCTTGTCGTATCCTGATTGTTCGCCAATGCCAACCTCTCTTTGCCAGCCGGCTTCTTTGTCGTCCTCATCAAACTTTAGAGCACCTCCTGCAAGAGAAATAAACCTTGGGAGGTCGTGATTTCCTGTTATATTGCCCATCAGGTTGTTGTATCCGTAATAGCTGAAACTTTGTTGCAAGGAGAAATCAAGTTTTTTAAACGATTCACTGTCAACAGCAAACACTGAGCGGGCATCGAAATACAGATTAAAATCAAACTGTCCGTCGAGCAAGCCATTTCCAACGTAGCTGCCGATTAGCTCGCGACTGCCGAAAGTTTCACCAATTTGAAAAAGTCTGTTAGTATTTGGCTGCATAAAATTATCCCTAAGCTTCTGAGTTAAAGTTCTCCAGAATTCATTAGGAATATGTTTGGTTGCATCGTGGCGGAAACCGTCGAGGTTATAATGTTCGACCCAGAAAAATGCACTGTCAGACATTACATCTATAACTTCCTGCTTTGAAAAATCAAGACTAGGAAGAAAAGTATCAAACCATGTTGTAAGCCTGTGCTCGTCCCATATACGAATATTTGTGCGTCCGTCGTCAAGCTTCAACTGAGTTGCCCAATCTGGGTTTTTAATAAATAGAGGATTTTTTTCGTGAACGTGATTAGAAACAAAGTCAAGCATTACGTTGATATTTCTGCCATGAGCAGAACTAACCATGTCTTTCATGTCTTTCTCATTGCCAAATCTGTGGTCTATTGTTGTAAGTGTAATTGGCCAATAACCATGATAGCCGGTATATTTTCTGTGAGGTGCGGGATATTCAACATAAGCCTCAAATGGATTTTGAGTAATTGGCGACAACCATATTGTATTGATTCCCAAACTGCTGAAATAACCATCTTCGATTTTTTGGATAATACCTCTTAAATCTCCTCCATAATAGTTTGCTCTTGGGAAAACATCAGGGTCATCAACCGGTTCATCAATATTGGTGTTGCCGTTTTTAAACCTATCAACCATCATAAAATAAAGAATTGTAGCTTCTTTGTCTTGTCTGGTAAGATTAGCAGGGTTCTTTACAGGATGTCCTTTCTCGAGAGGAATAAGCAAATCATTTCCAATTCCATTATCGTTGAATGTAAAAATGCGAATAAAGCTTCTGTCGGTTTTGAAAGCATCTCCTGGAATTGTAATATGAAGATGATTGTCGTGCCCGCTCACGTATTCAGCAGGAAGTTTGAAATTATTCCAAAGCACGAATACTTCTTTAGGATCATTGTATAATGTCAATAAAAGATCCCCCTTTTTGTAGGATGTTGCAGTTATAAATGGCTTATTATCAGAGTCTCCGCTAACTTCCAAAAGGGAATTGAAACCTCCAATGTTGTTATCAACCTGAATAGCATTGTTTGGGTCAAGCATCCAGTTGCCATCAACAACAATCTGATATTGGTAATTGCCCGGGTTGAGCTTTAAATTAGCCTGCCAAATACCATCTATAAGCGTAAGAGGGGTTTTATTTGGGTCCCAGTCGTTTAGCTCTCCGGCTATTTTTACCGAGCGATATCTCTTTCCTTGAGGGTCGAATTTGAAACTAACATTTTGAAGCCTTGAGCGCTGAAGAATTAAAGTATAATCAACGTCATCTACGGCAATTATTAATTCACTAAGATGAGGAGGGTTTTTCGTTTTAGCCATTATGCTAATTGCTTGATTATCTTTATTATAGCTAATGTCAAAAGCAGAATGACCTTTCACAGAAATTTCTTTTTCCATAGCATGAGGCAGCAAAATATCGGAAATATATATGATGGTTTTATCGTCCTGCATTTTTATAGGAAAAGCAACACCGAAAATATCGTTGCCTTCGGGAAAAATGCTTTGTTTGCCGTTGCATGAAAATAGCAAGCCTAATATCAAAACAATAGTTAGTGTTTTGATAAATGATTTTGAGGTTTTCATAATATTGTTGTTTGGTTTGAAATGTGTTTTTCTTTCTGCGAAAATCTGCGCAATCTGCGGGAGATAAAAAATCTACTCACAAATTACGATATAATAATTCTTTTTGCCTTTTTGCACTAGCAAATACTTATCGTTAATAAGTTCTGCAGAAGTGCATTTAAAATCTTGGGCAATTTTATTTTTATTTATGCTGATACTATTCTCCGCCATTGCTCTTCTTGCTTCGCTTTTAGATGAGAGTATCTGAGTTTTTTCAGCAAGCAGATCAATGATATCTATTCCGTTTTCAATCTCTGTTTTTGCAACATTAAACATTGGAACACCTTCAAAAACACTTAAGAACACGTTTTCAGGCAGTTTCTTTAAATTTTCTGTTGTGCCTTTTCCAAATAGCATTTCTGAAGCTTCACGAGCAACTTCTAAATCTTGTTTGCTATGAATTCTAATTGTAATATCCTCTGCAAGAGCTTTTTGCAAAACCCTTAGGTGAGGCGCAGCATCATGTTCAGCTATCATACTGTCTATCTCTTCTTTAGAAAACAGAGAGAAGATTTTTATATACTTTTTTGTATCCTCATCAGAGCAATTAAGCCAAAATTGATAAAAATGATAAGGAGAAGTATAATTTGCATCCAGCCAGACATTGCCTTTTTCTGTTTTTCCGAATTTCGAACCATCGGCTTTTGTAATGAGCGGACAAGTGAGAGCAAAGACCTCGCCTCCAACTTTTCTGCGAATTAATTCTGTTCCGCTTGTAATATTCCCCCATTGGTCGGAGCCACCCATTTGCAGTTTGCAATTTTTGTTCTGATACAGGAAAAAGAAATCATAAGCTTGAACCAGCTGATATGAAAACTCAGTAAATGAGATTCCTGTCTCAAGGCGTTTTTTAACAGAATCTTTAGCCATCATATAATTAACCGGCAAATGCTTACCAACTTCTCTGAGGAATGCCAAAAAAGAAAAATCCTTCATCCAATCGTAATTATTTACGATTTCTGCCTTATTGGGGCCGGTTTCAAAATCAAGAAACCTAAGCAATTGTTTTTTAATACATTCCTGATTGTGTCTTAAAACTTCTTCCGAAAGCAGATTTCTTTCTTCACTTTTTCCGCTGGGATCGCCTATCATACCTGTAGCACCTCCAACGAGCGCCAATGGCTTATGGCCACAAAGCTGGAAATGCTTCAACATCATAATAGAAACCAAGTGGCCTATATGCAGAGAGTCAGCAGTAGGATCGATGCCTACATAAGCTGTTGTCATTTCTTTATTGATAAGTTCTTCAGTTCCCGGCATAATATCGTGTATCATGCCTCTCCATTTTAATTCTTCAACAAAATTCATTAGTATTACATTAACTGTTTATAAATAGTTTACATCGAATGACAAAAATAATCAATTTTTAGATTATTAATTTTAAATTTGTAAATCGTACAATGGTTATACACTCTTAATAATTAGCATTTTATGCAGATCAGAAAGCAAGTAATACTATTTTGGGTTTTTGCAACTGCATTGTTTTTAAGCCTTAATAATGTATTTGCGCAGATAAACTCTGATGGTATTCCTTTTATAAAGAACTATTCGGCTAGAAAATATTCAGCTGCTGAACCTAATTGGGCAGTGACTCAGGATCATCGTGGCATTTTATATTTCGGCAATGACCGATCTATTCTTGAATATGATGGTCAAAACTGGATAAAAATTTCCATCCCTGACCAAAAATATATTCTCTCACTGGCAACAGGGCAAAATGGTGTTATTTATGCAGGTGGTGTTGACGATTTTGGCAGATTGGCTGTTAATAACATTGGGCAACTAGAATATCTTTCATTTAAAAATCTCATACCTGATTCAATAGAAGTTAAAAGAGTTTGGAAAACATATACTCATAAGAATCTGGTATATTTCTGCACTCTTCAGTATATTTTTGTTTATGATTATGAAAATGAAAAAATACTAAACATTGAATTACCCGAAGATAATTTCTGGAGTTTTCTAATAGATGAAAAGCTTTATACAGGCAATTACAACTCCGGCTTAATGGTATTCCAGGAAGGTGAATTACAAAAAGCCAATGGCGGAGAGTACTTTATTAATAAGGATATTTTTTCAATACTCAAATGGTCAAAAGACACTCTATTAATAGCGATTTCTGAAAAGGGACTTTGTTTTTATGATGTTAAAAGCGGCAATGTAAGTTCATTTGGGACAAGTTCAATTGCTGCTCGCACAAACAACATCTTGATAGAAGGCCCAGTATATTGTGGTGTGAAAATCAATGATGATCAATTCGCTTTTGGAACTTTGGGCAATGGTTTGTATGTAATAAACAAAAAGGGCGAAATTATCTTACATCTTACTGAAAAAAACGGCCTTCAAAATCAAACTGTTTCAGCATTATATTTTTCCCCTGACAACTCTGGAATGCTATGGTTAACATTGGCTAATGGCATATCTTCGGTAAATATCAACTCTACAGTTAGGTATTTTTCTGGAGAATCAGGCCTATTTGGGGCTCTTTTCGAAATTGCTGACTTTAATGGTGAATATTATGTATCTACAATGCAGGGGGTATTCAAACTTTCTCTTGAGAAATTCAAAAATGCTAGATTTGAAAATGTTCCCGGCATTTCAGGAGAGGCTGTTTACTCAATTTTATCATATATTCCTGAATCAGGCAGCAAGAAGTTGATAGCAGCCAGCGACAGAGATCTTTATGTATTGAAAAACAATAGGTTTGTTCCATTAAACACAAATGTCGAAACTCACAGATTGCTTCTATCCAAGATAGTAAAAGACAGAATATATGTTGCTACATCAAGGGGAATTTACATAGTTGAAAATAAGCACAACAATCTTGTGTTCAACAAAAATGCATTAGGGCTTAGCGATGAGACTGTTACAAAATTAACAGAGGATAAAAACGGAAATTTATGGTGTAATACTATATCAGGGATTAAACTTATAAGCAATAAAGGAAATGCACTAGCAATGCCTGAAAGCATAAATGGCAAAAATGGTGTATTTTTCGATTTTAAAGATGATGTGTATTTTGCATTTGATAATCAAATATTAAAATACAATTACATAGAAAATGATTTCTATTTTGATGATGATTTAAATGCCTTAATTGGAGGGAAGCGTTCACTTAAAGATTTTTTCGCTCTTAATGATTCATTAGCACTTGCTTTTTACTCCGTTAATAACCTTAATAAAGCAGATTATTTATCATATGCAGATGGAAGCTGGAAAGTTGATTCCTTGTCTTTGAGAATTATTCCCCCAATGACAATTTATAATGCAATATTAGATTCAAAGCGCTTATTGGTTGGAGGTCAGGATGGGCTATTTATTCACAGCCTTGAAAGACAAAAAAACTTCAATCAGAAGTATAAAACTTTTATCAGACAAATAATAATTGGCACAGACTCCTTAGTTTATAAAGGAGCTGATGGGTTTTTTGAATATTCGAAGGATGATGAAACTCCTGTCCCTGTATTTCATAATCCAATTAATTACAAGTTTAACAATATCTCATTTGCCTTTTCTGCCGGTTTTTTTGAAAATGAAGAAGATTTACAATATCGTTCGTATCTTGAAGGTTTCGACCCCGATTGGTCGACTTGGCAGAATGATGTTACACGTACCTATACAAACTTAAAAGAAGGAACATACAGGTTTTTTGTTAAAGCCAAAAATGTCTATGGTGTTGAAAGCGAGGCTGCCGTCATAGAATTTAGAATTTTGCCGCCTTGGTACAGAACATGGTGGGCTTATGTAATTTATGGAGTAATTGCTTTTTTAATAATCAGAATCTCAATTTCACTTTACACAAGAAAACTACAGGAAGATAAAAGACGGCTTGAAGATATTGTAAAAGAGAGAACTGCCGAAATTGTTGAAAAAAACAAAAGAATTGAACATCAAAACAAGGCAATTACAGATTCTATAAGGTATGCAAAAAGAATACAGACCGCTGTTTTGCCGAATAAACAAACTTCTGACTTATTTGAGTATTTCATTTATTTCGCGCCTAAAGATATAGTTAGTGGTGATTTTTACTGGGTAAACCATTTTGAAAAGCAAAACAGAATTATTGCCGTTGCTGCAGACTGTACCGGTCATGGTGTACCCGGAGCATTTATGAGTATGCTTGGCACTTCTTTTCTAAATGAAATTGTTGGTAAGCTTGACGTTAACCACTCTGATTCTATATTGAATTTGCTAAGGGATTATGTAATTAAGACATTAAGCCAGGGCGTTAAAGAAGGTGAAAAAGATGAAAGAAAAGACGGCATGGATGTGGCGCTGGTTTCAATAGATCTCAAGACTATGAAATTAGAGTTTTCAGGCGCAAATAATCCATTAATTCTTATTCGGGATAATGAATTAATTGAATATAAGCCAGATAAAATGCCAATTGGCGCATACGTAAGGCAGGATGTTCCTTTTGTACGTACTGAAGTTGTACTTCAAAAAAATGATATTTTTTATATATTTTCTGATGGCTACATGGATCAGTTTGGAGGTTCTAATGGCCAAAGCAAGTATATGAAGAAAAGATTTAAAGAATTTCTATTTTCTATTCATCATAAGCCGATTTGCGAACAGAAATCCATTCTTGCAGAGGAAATGCAAAACTGGATGAACGGAGAAGAGCAAATAGATGATCAGCTGGTAATCGGGATGAAAGTATTATAATCTTATCAACAATTGCAAAATCTCATTTTTGCTTATCTATAAAGCATTTCGTTAGTTTCTTCTAAAAAAGACACCAATTAATCAAAGATTAAAAACTCTTTTTATTAACTTTATAGGTCTGTTAATATGATTTAATTGAAAATTCTTATAATTCATTTTTTTCAAACTATTAAACGAGCATGATTCGTTAATCACAATCACGGATAGAAATCATCATGCGGGTTACATCCTTCAAATTAATAACAAAAAGATTACTGATGAAAAAACTAATTTTTACATTATGTATTTTGCTTGTGACAGTAGTTACTGTTGTGAGTCAAAGTCCTCTAGGCTTTAATTATCAGGCCGTAATCAGAAATGCTGCCGGTGAAATTATTGCGAATCAAGAGGTAGGTATCGAAATAAGCATTCTACAAGGAAGTGTTTCCGGTACGGTTGTATATTCTGAGGATTTCTTCCCGGAAACAAACGACTTTGGGCTTATTAACCTTATTATCGGAAGCGGGGCTGCTAAAGTTGGAAGTTTTGCCGGAATAAACTGGTCAACCGCAAACTATTTTATAAAAATTGCAGTTGATATTAATGGCGGAACTTCATTTGTTGAAATGGGAACTACCCAACTACTTTCTGTTCCTTTTGCAAATTATGCATTTTCAACTGCTCAAGTTAGTTCGGCATGGGAAGAGACAGAAGATGCTGTTTCAACTTCAAAAAAAGTTGGTATTGGAACCGAAACTCCTACTGCCATGCTTGAGGTGAAGTCTGATGGCACTAAAGATGATGAAACTCCTCTGTTTGAAGTTAAAAACTCAAAAGGAGAGACTGTTTTCGCAGTTTATGAAAACAGTGTTAAAATCTTTATTGACGAGTCTTCAGGCGATGACAAAACTCGTGGAGGTTTTGCTGTTAGCGGACGCACAACATCTAAGGAAACTAACGAAATCCTTGTTGTAACACCTGAAAAAACGAGGGTTTATGTTGATGAATCTACAGAAAAAACTCGCGGAGGGTTTGCTGTTTCAGGAAAAACGACTTCTAAACAAGAAGATAGCCTGTTTTTCTTGGTTCAGCCGAATTTAACTCAGGTTTTTGTTGCTGAATCTACAGAAAAAACACGTGGAGGATTTGCTGTATCCGGAAAGACAACATCTAAAGAGGGTGCAGAAGATATCTTCAGGGTAACTCCTGGGTTAACTGAAGTATTTATTGATGAAACTGCTGATTCAAAAACCCGCGGTGGATTTGCCGTTTCAGGAAAAACAACATCAAAAGAAGAAGGCTATTACGACATCTTTAAAGTTATACCCGAAAGAACTGACGTTTTCATAAAACCGAATGAAGACAAATTCTTCCCTGACGGATTTACAATTTCTGCTTATGGTCAGGACTTTACGTCAACAGAGCTGTTTTCAGTATCTCAATCAGGCACATTTGTTTACACAGCCTTTGGTGTAGCTCCTAAAGTTGCCACTGCTGATGTTATAGAAATTGGTCAAACTTACGCCCTTGCAGGTGGTACAATTCTAGAATATGGTGGCTCAACAGTTTGGCAGGCAGGTGTGGTTTACAGTACCTCTCAGAACCCGACTATTAATTGGGAGGCTCCTATTACATCTTCCTACGGAGTTGTAATGTCTATGGAATTTATGGGAGGAACAGGTGATTTCACAGCACAGCTTGAATACTTAAACCCCGAAACAACATATTATGTAAGAGCATTTGGAATTAACGAAGAAGGATTAATTGGTTACGGACCACAAAAATCATTTGTAACCGATGAACCCTTTATGGTAACTTTTGAAGTATTCAGTATATGGGAAGAACCCATTGATAATGCAACAATTACTGTTTTTAATAATGGAAGTCCTTTCAAAACTAACATAATAGTTAATGAGCCCGGAGACTATATTTTCTATCTTGCGATGGGTGAATATATGTATTCTGTTTCAGCACCAGGTTATTACGATTATACGGGGTCTATGTTTATTGAAGGTTCTGAGCATTATGAACCGGTTTACCTTGATCCTAAACCAAATACAGTAACTTTCAATGTAATAGATATTACTACTGACCAACCTATTCCATGGATGACTATTTACATTGAGGAAGTTGATAATTGGGATAATTTCCACATGACTAATTCTGATGAAAATGGCATTGCCACTGCAGAACTATTTCCTGCATTATATAACTTTTGGGTAGAAGACTATGGATACGTTTATGAATACTTTTCCGGTCAGATTGAAGTTATCCAGGGAGAAGACTTAGTAGTCAATGTATTTCTAACTCCACGTCCTAAATATACTGTTGAAGTAACAGTATATAAGCCCGGCATGACTGAATTATCTGTCGATGCAGAAGTTTCTCTGTTTAGTGAAGGTGGAATGCCAAAGGATGGCCCCCTAAATGAATACTCTCAGTATTTATATACTGATGCAAACGGCAAAGTTTTATTTACAGATGTACCTGAGGGTTCTTACGAATTAAGTTCATGGCATAATGATGATGGTTCATACTGGGATTATTTATGGGTTGAAGGCAATTTGAATATTGACATTGAATTGGGTTGGAAAAAGGATGAAAACAAAGAAACCAAGTCAAAACCTGAAAGAAAACCCAGACGTCAGTTCAGATCAGAGAAAGCTCCAAGAATATCAATAAAAGATTAAATTATGAAAAAAATAATAATCTCAGCAGTAATAATAGCATTGGTGTGTTTTGGTAGCAATATCATTGCACAGCAGGCTGTTGTAACAGGCGGGAATTTTCATCAAAACTCCCAAGGATCAATTACTTGGGGATTAGGTGAAGCTGTTATAGAAACTTTCAAACAAGACAATATAATAGTTACACAAGGATTTCAGCAATCTAAGCTTACGGTTACTTCTATCTATGATGTTCCTGAAAGCGAGTTTAGTATTGTTGCATTTCCAAATCCTGCCAATGATTTCGTTTATCTTAAAATTGAATCTTCAGAATTTGAAGGTGTTCAATTTGTTGTTTATGATATAAACGGGAGAATGCTCATCAGACAACACTTTAGCTCAGAACTTGAAAAAATATCTTTCAGCGATTTGAGAAGTGGAGTCTATTTTATTAAAGTTATTCATAAAGAAAAAGAGTTGAAAAACTTTAAGATTATTAAAAAGTAAAAGATCGGTCAATAAAGATTGGTTGGTTAATTTTTATACTCCGTTTAGCTGTGTTTTGTAAACTTTTAATAAGTTTGCGCATAGTAAAACGGAGTTTTTTAAACTACTTATTATGATATTAGTTACAGGTGGCAGCGGACTAGTTGGATCGCATTTATTATTTCAGCTCTCAAAAACTCAAAACGAAGTTTTAGCAATAAAGAGAGAAAATAGTGATCTTTCAGTTATAAAGAAGATTTTTAATTTTTATGATATTGAAAATGGAGAAACTCTTTTTGAGAAGATAAAATGGCTTGATGCTGATGTGACAGATATTTTTAGTCTTTTAAAAGCTTTTGAAGGCGTAGAAAAAGTATATCATTGCGCAGCAGTGGTGTCGTTCAATCCTTCAGATATTGCCTCTATGATTGAGATAAATGTAAACGGAACTGCAAATGTTGTAAATGCTTGTATTGAGAAAGGTGTGAAAAAGCTAATTCATTGCAGTAGCATTGCAGCCATAGGCAAGCCCAACACCGGGAATTATATTGACGAGAGTATTATTTGGAAAACGTCGCCACGAAATTCAAATTATGCTATAAGTAAATTTGGCGCTGAAAGAGAAGTCTGGAGAGGAATAGAGGAAGGACTCAATGCCGCAATAGTAAATCCTTCTGTAATTATTGGACCTGGAGACCCTAGCAGATCATCAGGTCAACTATATCGCCAAATTCAAAAAGGACTTAAATTTTACACAACCGGAATTACAGGATTTGTAGATGTACGAGATGTTTCAGCAGCAATGATATTGTTAATGGAAAGCGACATCAACTCACAGAGGTTTATTTTGAATAGCGAAAACCTACAGTACAAATTGATATTCGATATGCTGGCAAAAGAGATTGGGGTAAAACCTCCAAGTATAAAAGCAGGAAAATTCCTAACTCAAATAGCCTGGAGACTTGAGAAAGTCAGAAGTGTTTTTTCCGGCAAAAAACCACTAATAACAAAAGAAACCGTTAGAAATGCAGCAAACGTTTCATATTATTCAAACAAAAAAATCATTGAAAAAACCGGCTACTCGTTTATCCCCATAAATGACGCTATAAAAAACACATGCCGGTTTTATGAAAAATATCTAATTGAATTATGAGGCGCGATGCATCGCGTCTCTACCGTCGAATTATTTTTTGTGTCAGGACATACAAAACAATCAGAATCGAAATAAAAATCGACAATTTCCCTAAATAATCACCATTCCTTACATAAAATGTTATTTTATTTGATGCATTGATAGATTGAATTATCGCACCGGATTCCATCCATCCCAGAGAGTCAATAATGTTCCCTTTCTGATCAATAAAGCCAGATATTCCCGTGCTTGCAGATCTTGCTATGCTTCTTCTAGTTTCAATTGCTCTAAGCCTTGCATAATTAAAGTGCTGCTTATGTCCGGATGTGTTGCCCCACCACCCATCGTTAGTAAGTATAAACAATAATTCTGCTCCATTTTTCACATAATCAGCAACATATTCTCCAAAAACGGATTCATAGCATATGATTGGAGCAACTTTTATAGAGTCTTTTGTTGTAAATACACTTCTGTTTCTTTGAAAGCCATAGCTACCACCAAAACCTCCAAATTTTTCAACTACAGGACTTAAAAATTTAGCATATCTGTAAAACGGAACTTTTTCACTCCCCGGAACTAGTTTTGACTTATAATAAAACTGTATGTTTTCATATCCTTGAACCATAATTGCGGAATTGAACAAATCAATATGTTCTCCATCAACTTCATGCTTTTTAGCAGTATATGGAGCCTTTTCTCCGGCATAATATAGACGCTTTACAAAACCTCCTGAAACCCAAGCAACATTATTATTTATCTGTGAGAAAATTCTAAGTAGAACTACCCCTGTGTTTTTCTCAGGAAAGTTTTTCCATACAGTAATCGGAATTGAAGCTTCGGGAGATATAACAAATTTGGTGTTATTGGTTATCTTTCCACCTGCCAATTTGGTCATTTGATTCATACGATTAATTACATCTTCCATTGACCCTACTTGATTATAAGAATCGATTCCATGTTGCACAATTACTACTTCAACTGGAGAGCTTTCTTCTTTATAATTGTTTGAAATACTTAGGGAAAGTAATACCGGAACTAAAAAAACAGCAACTGCTAAAGATATAGAAGTTGTTTTTTGTGAAACTTTGCTCGAATGATTTTTTAAAAGAGTCAATAAATTATAAATGAGAATGTTTGATAATAGCACCCAGGCTGTTCCGCCTAAAACTCCCGTGTATTCATACCATTGCACCCATGAAGTTGTAGTTGAAAAAACATTTCCTAATTGCAACCAAGGCCAACTAAGCTCCCAATTTAAATGCAGATATTCAAACCCAATCCATAAAAATACTATTAAAAAATTACTAGTTTTTCCGGGGAGTTTTTTCCTTGCATAATGCATAAATATCCATGGGATACTCATAAACAGAGAGTTTAGTAAAATGGCAGTTACAGCAGCAGTTATCGACGAGTATGCTATCCAATATGTACTTAAAACATTCCAAATAAAAAAACTAAGAAAAATGAAATAAAAGAAATAAAGAACGGAATTTGCTCTATCTCTGTTTAAAAGCGCTTGATCTATAATAAGAATTGGGATGAAAGCAACAAATACTAAAGGTGTAATCCCATTGGGAGGCCAAGAAATAAAAAGTAATACTCCCGCCAATATCGAAAGTAGAAGTAATTTATATTTTGTAATAACAGATTGAATATTCATGGCTAATTATTTTTACAAAAATAATGAAATGTCTGAACTTGAAACTTTGAATAGAACCGCTAAGTTATAAGCAGTATTAAAATTGTTTTAACAATCTTTTTCAATATGTTCGAAATTTTTAAATTAAATTGTCGTTTTAATTAGTGTTTAAAACAAACTTATTTATAATTTTATACCATAATAATAACACATTACATATATGAAGAAGAGCAAGAAGACAGAACAAAAAATATTTGAAGTTGCAACACAATTATTTTTAGAAAAAGGTGTAGACCGCACAAGCGTTAGAGAAATTGCCACAAAAGCGGGAATAAACTTGGCGCTAATGAACTACTATTTCAGGAGTAAAGAAAACCTTTTTGATACAATTTTCTACGAACTGGTAAAGCGAAATTCAGAGCAGATTAAGAATACTTTGAATTCAGAGTTACCTCTAGAAGAAAAAATCACCAAGTATTGTCATGAGTATATTGATATGCTTATAGAAAACCCTTTACTGGTTTCATTTGTTATGTCTATTCTTCATAGAAGTCCGGAAAAAATTTCTGAAATTAAAGTAGTTCAAAGCCTTTACAGCACTGATGTGTTTGTAAATCAGTTGATGAATGAATCTATGAAAGGCAGCGTTAGAAAGGTTGATCCTGCTCACTTTTTTGTTGATATGATAAGTCTAATTGCATTTCCTTTTGCTATACAAACACTCATTATGGATAAAAACAAAATGAAGAAAGATGATTTTAAAAAATATATGCAGGAAAGGAAAAAATCTGTGCCTGAGCTTTTAATCAGAAGCTTAAGACCATAATATATTCTACTCTTCATTAAGTTATGATATTTCAATATTTTCAAAAAATCAGTAGTTTAAGGCTGCTGATTCTTTGTTTTATATTCTTAAGCTCTTGTAAACTTGCCTACGTTCCTACAAGTATGCACATCCCTTTGCATGAAGAAAAAGGAGAGCTTATTTCTCAGGTTTATTTTGGGAATACTGGTGTTGGGGCAAATTCATCTTTTGCTGCAACAGATAATCTTGCAATTATGGTTGGCGGACATTATCTTGGAGATGAACTTCTCACTCATTATTCACTCGAAGGAAGTATAGGTTATTTTGAAAAGAATGACAACAATGTGTTTTTCGAATCATATCTTGGAGGAGGTTATGGATTTTCCGAAAGGCTACCCGACCAGATTCATGCAACAGGTCATTATCTCGGGCAATACAACAAAATATATATTCAACCGGCAATTGGATTAAAGCCGGGGAACTGGGAAACGGCTTTAGGTTTAAGAACTATATATGTGAGTTATAATTCTTTTTTAACTCCTCCTATACATAATTTTAATCGGGTTTTTTTCGAACCTACACTTTCATTCAAATATGGTTGGGATTCTTTTAAATTTTCTCTTCAGGGTGGGGCATCAATTCCAATGGGGAAACTACCATCCACTTTGGATTTCTTCCCCGTTTTTGTAAGCTTTAATATTTCTCATTATTTTTCCGTATCCGGAGCGGGCAAGAGGTGATTGCGCTTTTTTAAAAATACAATTAAATTCATTTTCATTCATTACTTCCCAATCACTTATATTGAGGTTAAGTATTTGCTTGATAGGTTTAAAATGCTGACCGTAAGAAGTTTTGGCGAATTTGAGATTATGCGGACAAACATCTTGGCAGATGTCGCAGCCAAATATTTGATTATTAGCTAATTGAGCAATAGATTCCGGCAAATCATCTTTTGATTCAATGGTTAAGCATGAAATACATTTTTGTGAATCAATTACACCCGGAGCAACAATTGCTTTTGTGGGGCATGCTTCTATACATTTGCTGCAATTTCCACAATGATTTTCGAGAAAAGGGTTATCATACTCCAATTCTAAAGTAGAATAGATTTCTGCAAGAAAATAGAAGCTGCCCTTTTGGGGTATAATAAGACAAGAATTTTTGCCAATCCAACCAAGTCCGGCTTCAACAGCCAAGGTTCTTTCAAATACCGGAGCTGAATCTACAAATCCCCTATGAGTTTCTATGCCTGTAAGCTCTGATATATGTTTGATAATGCTATGAAGTTTTTCCTTTATAATAAAGTGATAGTCCTTCCCTAGAGCATATTTGGAAATAGCATATTGATTTTTTGAATTGAATGTGATTGGGGTATAATAATTAATTGCTAAAGAAATAATTGATTTGCAATTTTCAAACAGTAAAGTAGGGTTGGCTCTTTTATCAAGATTGTTTGCCATATATTGCATAGATGCATTATAATTATTCTCAAGCCATTTTGAAAGGTTTTCCTTTGAAGTATTAAGCTCTTTTGCTTGGGATATACCAACGGCATCAAACCCGGCTTCAAAGCAAAATTCTTTGATTTTTTTACTTATTTCAACTTTATTTGATTGGTATAATGGCATTTTACTCGAATAAATTGCCCTGAGGTTTGTTTCTAATTCTGCCCAAATGTTTGTATGCCAAATCGGTAGCCTCTCTCCCTCTTGGAGTTCTCATTATATAACCTTCCTGAATAAGAAAAGGCTCATACACTTCTTCTATTGTTCCCGGATCTTCGCTTACAGCTGTTGCAATAGTTGTTAGACCTACAGGTCCACCTTTAAACTTGTCAATAATAGCTAGAAGAACTTTATTATCCATTTCATCCAGGCCGTGTCTGTCAACATTAAGAGCTTCTAAAGAATATTCAGCTATTTTGATGTCTATTTTGCCATCTCCCTTAATCTGAGCAAAATCTCTTACTCTTCTCAACAAAGCATTCGCGATACGAGGTGTTCCCCTACTCCTACCCGCAATTTCAATTGATGCATCTTTGTTTATTTCGACTTTTAAAATATCGGCCGACCTAACAACAATTTTATTTAGAGTGGCAGAATCGTAATAATTAAGTCGGAAATTAATTCCAAATCTGGCTCTAAGCGGGGCAGTAAGTAATCCCGAGCGAGTGGTAGCGCCAATAAGGGTAAAAGGATTTAGTTTTATCTGAACTGTTCGGGCATTGGGGCCTGTATCTATCATAATATCTATCTTGTAATCTTCCATAGCAGAGTACAGATATTCTTCAACAACCGGGCTTAGCCTGTGAATTTCATCAATAAACAGCACATCGTTAGGTTCGAGGTTTGTAAGCAGTCCGGCAAGGTCGCCGGGTTTGTCTAAAACAGGGCCTGATGTAACTTTAATTCCAACCCCCATTTCATTAGCAATAATATGGGCAAGGGTAGTTTTGCCTAAGCCAGGCGGGCCATGAAGCAAAACATGATCTAAAGCCTCTTCCCTTTGTTTTGCAGCCCTGACAAAAACCTTAAGGTTTTCAACAACTTTTTCTTGTCCGGTAAAATGACCAAATCTGTCAGGTCTAAGAGCTTTTTCAAACTCTTTTTCTGCAGATGATAATAATGATTTGTCGGGGTTGAGGTTTGAATTCATTTTTTAGAATTGTATTACCAATGCAAAGTTAAAAAAATAAACTCACCAAAGTTTAATCCTTTGTATTCCTCTGGGGATATTTGATATTCTATGCGTATGTTTTATTATAAGTTGATTTATTCAAAATTAATTCCTTTTGATTAACTTTGCAGGCGTTTTTAATCCCATATACTTCTCAATAATTTTTCAATATGAGCCTGGAATTTAATCAATATTTACAACAGCAGCTTGATGAGATTAAAGCTGCGGGTACTTTTAAAGAAGAATCGGTAATTTGTAGTCCTCAGTCTGCTGCAATTTCTTTCAAAGATGGCAGAAAAGTAATAAATTTTTGCGCAAACAATTATCTTGGACTATCAAACCACCCAGCAGTTGTTGCCGGAGCAAAAAAAGCCCTCGACTCTCATGGTTTTGGATTATCATCAGTAAGATTTATTTGCGGCACTCAAGATATTCACAAGGAACTTGAGAGGCGAATTTCTGAGTTTTTCGGCACTGAAGATACTATTTTATATGCTGCCTGCTTTGACGCAAATGGAGGCGTTTTTGCCCCCTTACTCGACGAAAATGACGCTATTATATCAGATGCATTAAACCATGCATCTATTATTGATGGAATTAGATTGTGTAAAGCGGAAAGGTACAGATATGATCATGCCGACATGAATGACCTTGAAAAACAATTAAAAGCTGCACAAAATAAAAGGCATAAGCTAATCGTAACCGATGGAGTTTTCTCTATGGATGGAGATATTGCGAAAATGGGTGAGATTGTTGCTCTTGCAGAAAAGTATAATGCGATGATTATGTCAGATGAATGCCATTCTGCCGGTTTTATAGGACAAACCGGACGTGGTTCTGCAGAATATCATGGAGTTCATGGCAAAGTGAATATCATTACAGGAACACTTGGCAAAGCTTTGGGTGGTGGTTTGGGTGGTTTTACAACCGGTTCTAAGGAAGTAGTTGCTATGCTCCGCCAACATTCAAGACCTTATCTGTTTTCAAACTCTTTAAGCCCGGCAATTATTGGAGCTTCTCTTGCAGTTTTTGATCTCATTGAAAACGACACATCACTAAGAGATAAACTTATGGATAATGCAGCATATTTTAAAGAAAGAATAATTGCTGCAGGCTTTGACATTAAGCCAACCGAATCTGCGATTATGGCACTAATGCTATATGATGCGCCTTTATCCCAAAAGTTCGCTAAAAGAATGATGGAAGAGGGTATTTATGTGATTGGGTTTAACTTCCCGGTTGTTCCAAAAGGACAAGCTAGAATTAGAATTCAGATTTCTGCCGCACACGAAAAAGCCCACCTTGATAAAGCTATTAAAGCATTTACAAAAGTGGGCAAAGAATTAGGGGTTATATAATTTATTTTGTAACCACTATTTTGTGGGTTGTTTTTCCGTATTCTGTTATTACATTTATAAAGTAGAAGCCTGATTTATAATTGTTGAGATTTAACTGAACTTCATTGCTCTCAACTTTCTCCCTTTCAATTAATGTTCCCAATAAGTTATATACTTCTATCTCTTTAATGATAGTAGCTGCCGTAATATTAATGATATCTTTTGCGGGATTAGGATATAATTTAATATCAGATGTTACAATATCTTCCACTGGAGTGTAAGGTGGGAATGTAAGCATTACGATATCAGACAATCCTTGTTCATACACCGCCTGAATACCTACAGTATAAACCCCTGAACCTAATCCTGTGAACAAATACTCTGTATTGGCAACATTTGAAGCCACAGGTGTTGTCATATCAGTAAGGTAAACATTATATCCAGTTAGAACAGCAGGGTATTCGTATGATTTTAAAGAAACACCTTTAAATTCTTCTTCTTCTATTGATGCAGCAGAAATAGACTTACCAGAGTTAAGACTTCCCAAGTCAAATGCCAAGGCACGAATCAAGAAGTTTCTTGGCACCCATGTATTCATATCTCTAAAATCATATTGAGTATAATCTGAATTATAGAATTGAGTTCCATCCTGAAAACCATAAAGATCATCTATTCCGCCGTCAACTGCAAGCCCAAGGCTTCCGGCAGCAGAAAGCCCGATAAAGAATCCATTTGCTGCATAAACCGGCTCACTTAACTCGTGTACTGTCCATTGCATATGAGTATTAGGAACATTTTCAGCATGATAAATAATATTAGTACGATCAGGTAGATTCATGTCATTTATACCCATAATCCAAACAGAAACGGTACTATGATTTGCACCTGTAAGCATCCACGAAATAGCATCAACATACCCCCTACTGAAGTGAGCTGCACCTAAAACACCTTTCAATGTACCACCAAAGAAGCCAATATTTGACACCGGAGTTCCATTGTCATATCTAAATACCTTTTTCCCTGTTGGCTCATCCCATGATATGAGAGTATTACCAGATTGAAGTTTAGACGTAACATTATCAACATCATACAATGCATAATCCAATACAACATCATCAACTAAATAATCACCACTTGGGATAGAAATATTATCAATAAAGAGTTCATAACCTGGCTTATAAACATGTAAAGAATAGAGTGATTCGCCAAATACCTCATCAAACAAATACTCTCCTAATTCATTGGTCTTTGTTTCGAAATAAGAATCTCCAACAAGCGCAACAATAGCTCCTTCTAATCCTGTCTCTTCATCATCAGCTCCATAAACAATTCCGCTTACTTCAACTACAGATAAAACAGAAAGCTTGAAGACCACATTAGTAGTTTCATTATCATACACATTAATAAGTTGATGCTGAGTTGTATAGCCTTCTAATGAGGCAATTAAAGTACGTTCTCCGGCCGTTAAGGCTGAAAACACAAAAGTCCCGTCGGCTCCAGAATAAGTAATAATGGAAGTTCCTGCAACTCTAATTTGAGCACCCGCTAAAGGATTATCATCAATATCAGTAACAATGCCTTCAACCGAATTTACGATTGCAGCTCTATAGGCTGAAATTACATGTTTAATTTCTCTAAGTGTTCTTGCATTATCTCCGTCTGAAACATCTCCGGTTGGCACATTTTGATGGCTAACATAAGGATTTGAGAAATAGGCAACATTAGTATGTGTTACACCATCTTGAAAATATGAACCGCTGGAATAGGTCATTAAATCGCAATAGTATGCATTATTGGTACCTGTCCATCTCCATCCGGCAGAATAATTAAATAAACCTGGTCCTGCTTGAAAGTTTTGTGCTTTATGATGATGACAGCCCATATTGTGTCCTGTCTCATGTGCATGTGTAAGTCCGGTAGCCTGCCTTACTCTTGTAATAGAAAATGCCATATCAGGCCTTCCATTAGTGGAAGTAAGCAACCAAGCGATGCCACCAGTGTCGCTTACATCAGAAAACATTGCAACAAGGTCGGCTCCGAATTCATTTCTCCATTCATGAACCATTCCCAAGGCCCCGGTCCCGTTGGTTAAGTTAGATAAGTCATTTGATGAACTGCCGCTTTCTACATAATATGTTTCTGTAGCATGAACAAGCCTCATCGCCATAAAAGTTTCACTGTTATCGTAAGACAAGTTAGATTGAGCAACAGCTAAACTTACGATATTATCCACGCCTCCACCGCTACTATTTCCCCATGATTTTGCAGCTGTTGTATATACAATTAATACATCAACTGTTGCATGGTCAAGTGGTCCTAAGTTTTTTGCACTTATTTCGTTTTGAATTCTAATTTGCTCTTGAATTGCTTTTTCATCGGGAGCGGGTGGCAAAACATCATCATCCCCTTCAATATAGTCAAGTTTGCTGATATTTAATTCAAGTATATAATGTTTATTTGTTTCAGGGCAGCTAATAATTTTATAATGTAAGTCTTTTGAAGGGATATTAACAACCGCAAGACTTCTGTTTTCTGTTGTTGACAAAATCATAGAAGCCCATTCGTAATTATTAATTCTTGCTCTAACAACTTTACTGCCGTTTACATATGTAGAAGTATAATCAATTTTTGCTTCATAAGTAATGTCTTCAAAGAGGTTTAAATGCAATAAGTTAGAATCTTTGTTAGAGTAGTTATAAGAAACCACTTCATTAGAAAGTGACACTTCAGAATAACGAATTACAGATTCTGAGTTATCAAAAAACCACAAATCTGAAATATCCGCTTTTGATTTTTCAATTCCTCTTTCAGAAATTAAAAACAACTCAGGGTTGCTTGCAAAACCTTCACTGAAGAGAATTGCTGATAAACTTACTGTTAATATTAGTACTAATTTTTTCATTGATTAATGTTTTGTTTAAACTGCCGGTTGATTAGCTAATTATTGTTTGATGATGGAAATGTCTGAAAAACAATGCAAATACAATATACAAAGGTACGAATTATTAAAGGAAACTTAGCTGTTAAAAATGTTTAAACTAATATTTAATGGCATTTATAGATAAAAAAAAGAGGCTGCATTTGAAGAAATGCAGCCTCTTTTGTAAGTTAATAATGATTATTTGGCAATCTGTAGCTTAATTGTTTTTTGCCCGTTTTCAGTGTAAATTCTTACGAAATACATTCCCGGCTCAACACTTAGCATCAAGTCAATAACTTCAGCATCAGGTTGGGTTGAATAAACTACCTTTCCAATCATATCAAACACTTTCACATCAGTGATAATTCTGTCAGATGTAATATTGATATTGCCTCTTGACGGATTTGGATAAACACTGATACTAAACATAGAAGGATCATTAATGCTTACTGTTCCAAACTTAGCCACTAGTGTAATGTTTTCAGCAGGCATATTAAATGTAAACTCAGCATCTGTGCTAACTAAAGAACCACCAAGATACCATCCATCAAAAGTGAAGTTAGCATTAGCAGTTGCATTAACAGTAACTTCAACTCCGGCTTCAAACTCTCCGCCACCGGTTGCTGTACCACCTGCAACAGGATCAGCTACAACAGTAAGTGTATAAGTAGGGTCTGGAATTACTTCGAAGTTTGCAGTTAATGTAACATTACTATTTGGCATAGTGTAATTGAAATTAGCCGATGTGCTAACAACAGTAGCTCCAATAGTCCAGTTAACAAAGTTATAACCTTCAGCCGGAGTTGCTACAACAGGAACACTTGCATTAAAAGCATAATTACCACCGCCACTTACTGTACCACCTGCAGCAGGATTTGCTACAAGAGTTAGAGTATGAACATTAATTTCGAAAACTGCTACTAGGCCAACATTTTCAGTCGGCATGGTGAAAGTATAAGTAGCATTAGTTTCAACAATGCTAGAGTTTAATTCCCAACCTATGAATGTATATCCTGTGTTTGCTGTAGCTACAACAGTTACAGCAGCGTTGGCAGCGTATTGTCCTGCACCTGTAGCAGTTCCTGCTCCAACAGGAGAAATTTCTATAGTAACATTATAAAGAACTTCTTCAAAATTGGCAGTTACCGTTACGTCTTCTGCAGGCATTGTAAAGATGTAAGTTGTTGAAGTTTCTACAACAGTTCCATCAACTTCCCAGTTAAGAAATACATAACCGCTGTTTGCAGTGGCTTCTAATGCAACATTTGCATCTTCGTAATAATAGCCTGCACCTGAAACACTGCCGGCTCCAGCAGGATTGATTACAACGATAACCTCATTTTGACCAGCAAGAGGTGTAATATTAGCCGTAGATGTCGGGGCTCCGGTTAAAGTAAGAGTATAATTACTTATGTCAGCACCAGCAATGTTAGCAAAAACAATTGAAACAAGAATGTCATCTCCAGGCACAGAAGTTGCAAATTCAGCAACTACTCCCGTTAAAACTACATCATCAATTCCAATAACACCGACAAGCTCTAGGTCATTGTCAATAATTACAGCATCAGTTGTTCCATCATATTCTTTATTTTCAACTGCGAAAGTTCCACCAATAGTAAGTTCTTTTGCATAAATATTTGCAGAAGCATACTGAGTTGGAGCTAGAATATACTTGTCGGCATCTGCACCGCCAAGAGTTAAACCAACAACTGACACAATTATATCATCGTTAACATTAATATCAGCAAAAGTTGCAACAACTGCATCAGTAACTAAAGTAACATCATCGCCAACTTCTACACCAACAAGAACTCCAAAGTTGTCTACTTCAGCATCATTATTGCCGTCATATTCTTTATTATGAGCTGTTAGACCATCAATAGTTAATCCAATCTTATCTGTAACGGTCATAGTACCGTTAACATAATTGATGTTATAATTGTCAGCAAGATCTGCACTTCCAACGGCATTACTTGGAATGATTGGATATGTTCCGGGTGCAGCAGCAGCTTCAGCTCCTGTGCTTGTTAGAGTTACGCTAGTTACTTCATCTGTAAAATAAAGAGTTCCGGTTGTAAACTCAGAGCCTAAGAACACATATTCATTGCCGGCAATTTTAAAAATATCATCGGCAATAATATTAAGATTTCTCTTAGTAATTGTAAAGTTTGCACCTGTGTAATTTATAGTATAATTACCACCGGCATCTATTGTGCCCTGAAGAATGAGATATACATCTACATCTTCACCTGGCTCACGAGTAAGTTCTCCAGTGATAGCATCTCCACCAATTAATCCTGATGAAACGTAAGTTAAAGCAGGGTCAGCATTGCCATAAACTTTTGTTTTTGCCTCTGCATTAACAGTAATAGGCCTAGAAGTAATAGTAAGATTGGCACTTACGTATGTAATATTATAGTTACCGGGTGTTGGAGTAACATTAACTGTACCCTGGTTAATTGCAAAAGCTCCAATATTTTCACCAGCAACTCTTGTAAGAGCGCCTGTCCATGAGTCTCCAGCAACCAGAGAACCAGATGTTACCAGATATGTTAAAGCCGGGTCTGTATTACCATAAACCTTAGTTTTAGCATCAGCAGTGATTGTAACGGCACGTTGATTTACGGTAACGTTAATAGTTCCGTCAACTGTATTATAAAGAGTTGTGTTTGTAGGAGTAAATCTTACAGCAGCAACATATGTTCCGGCATTAGGGACAACAGTTGGGTTGATGTAAGCAAAAGTTCCGGGGACAGCTACTGCATCGTAGGTTGCAGCACCGCCAGATAATGTAGCAGTAGATAACTGCGCTCCATAAGTTATTGCAGTTGCGGTAGGCCATGGACTAACCGTTGGGGTTCCTTTAGCAATAGTAATGGTACCAGCAGTTGTTCCTGATATAATGTTTGTTCCGGCAGCACTAGAGATATATCCATCTACGATGTTAAAGGTATAACCACCAGTAGCAGCAGGTGCATTAACCTGAAATGTCATTATTGTACCAGAACTGCCAAGAAATGCAGAATTATTTGGCGAATGGCTAACAATTCTAAGGACATTTCCAGCAACAACGTTTCCGGAAATCACATGGTTAGTAATTCTAGCCGGGACTAATGCTAAAGATGCATTAACGTATGTAAAACCAGCAGGTAGCGGGATATCAAGCTGGAAAGCGACAAATGGATCAGCATTGTTTATTGCCATTTGAATTTCTACTACACTGCTTGGCAATGCAGTAGTATTGTTTATAACCATTGTATTCTGTGCTTTTACAGTATTAAAGCCTAAGAATACAAACAGCATTAACAACATTGATAATTGTAATCTCTGTGTTTTCATCCAAATATAAATTTTAAGGTTAAATTAATTTTTAAATACAAGCAACAAATATATAAACAAAATCAGTTACTTGGTTAAATAAACTAATATTTAACCAAGTATTGACTCAATAATTCGACAAAGAATATGCTTTATTACTTTTAATCATCTTTATTTGACAATTACTACTTTTTCATCATGTTTGAGAATGCTTTTCAAACTTAGCTTATCTATAGCATTTATCTGTACAAAATAAATTCCGCTTTTCAAAAAGGATAGTTCGCTAAAATTAATAGAATTAATACCTTTTGCATATTCAGAGTTTATTTGGGAAAAAACCAATCTGCCTTTATCATCAAACATTCGAATGTTAACATAGCAGCCGGTATTTAGAAATAGGTCGATATTGAAATTTCCTGCATTTGGATTAGGGAAAAGTTTAGCAGTATTGTTCAATATTGCAAACAAATCGTCAGTCAAAGGAGAATTCAAATCGTGGGTCGTAACATCAACAAGTTCATGATTTACGTTTGAAGCCAACGCAAATGACCAATTCATGTTTTTTACTTCAACAATGCTTACCTTGAATAAGTTAACCAAGCCCTCACTAAATGGAGTTAGGTCAAGATTATAAATTACTCCTCTAATCTTGTTGTCAATAACATTAAATGCAATTGTGAAATTATCAATTAAAGTTGTAAACTCAGCTTTATTGGCTTCAGAGCTTTCAATTTCGAACTGTAAAGCGGCAATTGTTCCATCGCTACTGAAGCTAACAATTCCATTCTCATCAATATATAAATCAGCTATTTCAGAATTGACATCAGACTTTTCGTCTTTTGCAACACCAAGAATCACATTAACAAGAGCTGTAAGGTCGGCTATATTAACGCTGCCATCGCCATTAACGTCAGCATTATCTATAATGAATCCTCCGGGAGTACTTCCATTCAAATGGCTAACCATCCAAACAACGTCACCAACATTTACCACACCGTCGTTGTTAACGTCACCTAAAACACCACCAGTATGATTAATTATAAAGTTGTCTACAGAAAACGCTGCACCATCATTTCCTAAATATCTGAATGCGAATTGAACATTGCTTTGTCCGGCATAAGCAGAAAGGTTTAAAGTAGTTTCCAGCCATATCCAGTTCACGTCTGTAGATGTAAACTGTGGATGATCTGTCATTTTCCATATCTGTGTCCATGCACCTCCATTTAGTCTTACATGTAAAGAAAGCTCGCAATTTGGTTGTACAACAGACCAATGATAGCTCCCGTTAAAATGGAACTTCATTTCAGGGGTTTTTCCAGCAAAATTAAAAACTGGTGTGATTAGCCATTCATTTTGACTTGAAGCAACCCAATGACATCTGTAAAAATGAGAGCCACTAACTGGATTTATAGGAGTTGTGCCAACTGTAAACGTAGTAATAGGAGCCCAAGTTGTAGTAGAATTCGATTGTAATGACCAACATGCACTTGTACCTCCACTGAAATTCTCCTGGTACGGAAATGTTGATATAATGCCACATTGTGTAGATGCATTAGTTGTTACACCTGTAGAATAAGTATTAGCTCCATCATATGACCACACTTTGTAATAATAAGTAGAATTTGGATTTAACCCAGTGTGAGAGTGAGTTGTGCCTCCTGCACGGTATATAATTGTGCCTCCACCTGCAATTGCTTGTCCGACAGAATAAGCACCTGCTGGATTTCCAAAAGTATTAGTAGTATTGAAAGCAACCATAACATTATTGTTAGCTGCATTTTTAGTCCAACTTAAGTTTATTTGAGAGTCGCTAATAGAGCTTGCTGATACTGCAGAAGGATTCAAAACGCCTCCAACTTCTTCTCCAGTAATTGAAATATCATCAATATCCCAGTAATAACCCCAAGTTCCTTGATATTTGAATCTGAATTTAACGTTTGATTGTCCGGCAACGGCAGTAATAACTTGATCAAATGTTGCCGGATTAGCAGTATTTGCAGTCCATTGCTGAATTTGAGTCCAAGTGGAACCACCATTTACACTATACGATAAAGTAGCAGATGAACCAGTGTAAGATCTGAAATAATGTTTAAACGTAAGCCTAACATTATTATAGCCAGATAAATTAAGGGTTGGCGTTATTAAATCAGCGTTCTGTGTGTTTCCACTTCCAAATCCATCACTATTCAGATAAGCATAATTACCTGTTGATCCAGTTAAACCATTTGTATGGGTTCCAAATTGCCATACTTGTCCGTTGCCTTGATTATCAACAATTTGCCAGCAGTTAGGTAAGCTAGTAGATGCATTGAAGTTTTCTGTAAATGGCAGAGAAGAAACATTACAATCCATAAAGTTTGCTGTAACTGTTTTGTTTCCGTTCATAAGAAGGTTGGCAGGGTTTGTTGTTCCTGTTAGGCCACCAGACCAGTTAGTAAAATTCCACCCGGCACTAGGCACCGCTTGTAAAACAGCAGTAGAGTTTTCAGCAAGATTCATAACACCAGTATAAGGTGTTCCATTAACTAGTACAGAGCCACTGCCTGATGTATTAACAGTTAATGTAAAAATGTCATAAACAGTAATGTAGTTTTCCTTAATTCTTTCATAAGTTCCATTAACAAGAAGGCTAACAGTTTTCTGACCCGGAGTAGTGTATGTAACAACATGAGGACCTTGTCCTGTAGCTGTAGCTGGAGTAGCTCCGGCACCAAAGTTCCACGACCAGGATGTAAAAGTTCCACCACCTGAGGCATCAGTAAAAGTTACTGTTTGGTTTTTAAGAATTTCAGTTGGTGTTGCATTGAAGTTTGCGTAAGGACCGGCAGATGTAACATCAAGCTCAACGATATAAGGCACTTTGTTATATGCAGTAACAACAAGTTTTACTTTGTCACCAACATTTAAACCTGAACTAATAGGAATGCTAATATTTCCGCCAGCACAAATAGCAGTTCCAATACGAACGCCATCTTTTGTAATCGTACCTCTAGCACCAGCGACATTACAAGCAACGTCAAAGAAGTCAGTGCCAAACATAACAACTGGGTTGTGACTTATTGTCATATTTTGCGGAGTGTCGGTTCTAACAAGAAGAGACGCATCACCAAATAGTGTCCATGTTTTAATTGTTTCTTGGAAGCTTTCTGTTGAATAATAGTCAGACAACATCAAAATCATACCATTAAAAGAAAGAGCACCAAATGTAGTTCTTTTATTTGCTGCTGTGGTATTTGTAGAGTTTCCATCGCCTCCAGGATTGGATGTGTAATTATATCCACCGATAAGAAGATCATTAAAATAATCCTGTCCGGTCATTGGTGGTTGCCAAGGCTGATTGATAGTAGACCCTAAAAATGCAACAGCACCACCGCCAACTCTGTTCAACCATGCTTCAGCAAAACATTCGCTAGTGTGATTAAACTTTCCTACCAGACACGCCACTGACCAAACATATGGAAGTTTGTTTCCATTAGTGAGAGCATTTACATGAGAGTTTGAATAACTTGCAACACTCCATCCAGTTTCGTATCCATGGTTGCAATAATTTAAAACACTAATACCTGCGTTAATTCTATTAGATACCTGAGTTGATGTTGTATTTGTTACACCAGGAACCCCACCATCGTAATCTTTATGAACAACGGTATAGTTGTAGGTAAGCAATTTGTCTCGAATTCTATCCATATGAACATAATCTGCTTCTCCTCCATGATGACCGCCACCTGCTCCTTCATTACGAGCCATGCCCATTGCATTTTTATACCATGTTCCTAAGTCAGGAGTTTTTTCATAATTGATAGCCTTGTTAATTTGAGTAGTAACATTTGCAGATGCTCTTGCAACAAAACGTCCAATAATAATATCAGGATATAAATCTGTGCCAACAACACAGCCAAGCATAGGATCTTTAGGCGCTGTTGTATTTCCAGAGAGGTTTTCAGTATCACATTTGATATTATCCCAGCCACCAACAAGCTGTACATAAAGAATGTTAGGATTATTATTATAAGCAGTTTGAATTGTGTTTTTAACATTTAACCCATTGGCAACTTGCTGTGTATGTACTATATAACCAACTTCTCTTTTCCATGTAATATAGGGTTGAATAACATCTACATCTCTAGCAGTATAAATAACAAGTATTTCGCCAAATTGACCTAACTCGTTAGCATATCGTGTTTTATCATAATTGATAAACATTGATTCATAAATTCCATTCATCATTGGATCTACATATCCCGGAGTAATGGTAAGAGGGTTCGTTGATTTGTTATAATCTTTAACCAAAGAAACAGTTATAGATTTGTAAACTCTAAGAACGTTTTTTGCGGCATTATATCTAAATGGATGAGCATAAACATTTACCCCTCTTGTGTCTCTTAGCACAAATGGGTCCGTATTATATGCAATTTCGCTTGGATAGAATGCATCCACAACAGATTCGGGTGAAATTATAAAAGGAATAGAACCTGGATCTTGATTTCGATAAATGACACCTCTTGACGGGATCATTGGATAATCAAGCTGAATTTCGATAAAGTCTTCTCCTTGGATACTTAAAGTAACGTCATAATCAGCATTTAAAAGCACATTAGCATTAATTACCGGCAATTCAGCAAATCCCTTAAGTTCTGTAAATGCTCCATGAGTAAAACTAATTTCAGTAAATTTTTGTCCGTCTCTTTCAACAACATTCAATTTGTAATCATCTAGGGTAAAAGTTAATTTCATTTCATCACTTTTTACCTGATTAAAAGAGGCACTGTAAGACTTTGTGCTTAAAATATCTTGCACAGTTTGTCCAAAAGATGCAGAAAAAACAAATGTTATTACTGCAGCAAAAAATAGTAATCTTTTTTTCATAATGTTTGGTTTTGGTTAGAATAGATTAATAATTGGATTGGTCGTTTTAAAAATTAAATGTAGTGTGATGATATATAGATGTATTAAAGAATTTTATACCGCTCTATCTTAAAATTTTCCTCTAAAA
Organism: Bacteroidota bacterium; assembly: GCA_018335675.1. GTDB lineage: Bacteria > Bacteroidota > Bacteroidia > Bacteroidales > UBA7960 > PWND01. Next base: position 29,304 of record JAGXRQ010000075.1, read on the forward strand.
CTAATCTCCAAATGTAATAAAAAATTAATTTGCCAACTTTAATAAAGCTGAATTCAAGTCACAAATGCAACTTTTTGTTTAATCAAATTTAATGATAAAAATTCAATTGGTGATAAGAACCCCAATTTTTTTCTTGGTCTGTTATTTAACTTGTGTTGAACATATTGAATTTGTTGATTAGTAATATTTTCAAAAGAAGACCCTTTAGGAAAGTATTGCCTGATAAGCCCATTTATATTTTCATTAGCACCTCGTTCCCATGAA